>JAJDAI010001022.1 GCA_029261955.1 Deltaproteobacteria bacterium
TGACCGAGGTACTACCCGCTGGTAGTACCTCGGTTCCTGTCTTGGAGACCTGCATGCGAAACCCGGTTGAATTCGCCCTGCTCTGCAGCCTCGTGCTCTTGCCTGGGCTGTTGTCGTGCCACGGCGACCACGAGCACGGCCACGACGAAGCCGAGGAGCCCGCGGACCCCCGGCCCGACATCGCGGTCACGCTCTACCAGAACGGCCTCGAGCTCTTCATGGAGCACCCCGCCTTCGTCGTCGGCCAGGAGTCGGCGCTCATCGCGCACTTCACCGACACCAGCCCGAGCGAGGGCTATCAGTGGGTCACGACGGGCAAGGTGACGGCCACGCTGCGCTACGCGGACGGCCCGACCGAGTCCTTTGTCGCGAACGAGCTGCTGCGCAACGGCATCTTCAAGCCGATCGTCGTGCCCACGCGCCCGGGCGCCGCGGTCCTCTCGCTGCTCCTGGAGGGCCACGCCGCCGCGGGCGAGGTCCTGGTCGAGGGCGTGCAGGTGCACGCAGACACCGCCTCCGCCGTCGCCGCCGCCCCCGAAGAGGAGGGCGGCGAGGCCACCGTCGGCTACCTCAAGGAGTCGCAGTGGAAGACGGTCTACGCCACCGAGCTGGCCGGGCCCCGGCCCCTGCGTGACGGCCTGCCCGCCACCGGGGAGCTCGGGGCGGTCGCCGGCCAGGAGGGGGAGCTGGTCGCGCCCTTCGCGGGGCGGGTGGTCACCTCCGGCCGCGTGCCCCATCTGGGCATGACGGTGCGCCGCGGGGAGCTGCTCGGCGAGGTCCTGCCCATCGGCGGGGACCGGGCGGCAGCCGAGTTCGCGCTCCAGCGGGCCGACGCCGAGCTCCAGGTCGCACAGAGTCAGGCGACGCGAGCCGAGAGCCTGCACCCCGCCGTGGTCTCGGACCGCGAGCTGGAGGCGGCGCAGGCCGCCCTCGCCGTCGCGACCGCCCAGGTCCGGTCCGCCACGCGCCGGCTCGCGGCGTGGAGCGGCGACGCGAACGCGGGCGGCGGCTTCGAGCTGCGCTCCCCGGTCGCGGGCACCGTCACCTGGTCGAGCGTCGTGCCCGGCCAGGTCGTGGACGCCGGACAGCCCCTGGTCCGGGTCGTCAACGCCGAGCGCCTCTGGCTGGAGGCCCGCGTGTCCGAGCAGGACGCCGCGCGCGCCGCCCAGGCCACGGGGGCGATGTTCACCGTCGCGGGCGTGGACGAACCCCTGGTGCTCGACGCCAGCGCCGACGCGCGCCTGGTGGCTGTCGGCGCGGCCATCGACCCCACGACCCGGACGCTCCCGGTGCTCTTCGAGTTCGCCAACCCCGGCTGGCTCAAGCCCGGCATGTACGTCAAGGCGACGGTCTTCGTGGGCGAGGCGAGCCCCGTGCTTGCGGTGCCCAGCTCGGCGGTCGTTGATGACTCCGGCTTCCGCACCGTCTACGTGATGGAGGGAGGCGAGTCCTTCTTCAAGCGCCGCGTGACCCTCGGACCCACCGACAGCGGCTACGTGGCGGTGCTCAGCGGGGTCTCCCAGGGGGAGCGCGTCGTGCACCGCGGCGCCTACGAGATCAAGCTGTCCACCGCCTCGGGGGCCATCCCCGAGCATGGCCACCAGCACTAGGCCCGGCGCGATGACCCACCTCATCCACTGGTCGGTGCGCAACCGGCTCCTGGTCCTGGCCGCGGCCGTGCTCCTGATGGTCGCGGGCGCGATCGTCGGCCGCGACATGCCGGTCGACGTCTTTCCCGACCTGACCGCGCCGACCGTCACCGTCATCACCGAAGCCCACGGCCTCGCCCCGGAGGAGGTCGAGACCCTGGTCACCTTCCCGATCGAGACGGCCGTCAACGGCGCCAGCGGCGTGCGCCGGGTGCGCTCCGCCTCGGGCGTCGGCATCTCGATCGTCTGGACTGAGTTCGAGTGGGGCACGGACATCTACGTCGCCCGCCAGATCGTCAACGAGAAGCTCCAGCTCGTCGGCAACCAGCTCCCGCCCGACATGGATCCGCCGACCATGGCGCCCATCTCGTCGGTCATGGGCGAGATCCTGTTCCTGTCTGTGGCCTGGGACGAGCCGGCCGCCGAGCCCGGGGCCCTCGCCCAGCAGGCCATGGACGCCCGGACCCTGGCCGATCAGGTCATCCGCAAGCGCCTGCTCGGCGTGCCCGGCGTCTCCCAGGTCATCCCGATCGGCGGCGGGGTCAAGCAGGTCCAGGTCGTGCTCCGCCCCGAGTCCATGGCGGGCCTCGACATCAGCTACCAGCAGGTGGAAGAGGCGCTGCGGACCGGCAACGGCAACGCCAGCGGCGGCTTCTACAACGAGAACGGGCAGGAGTACCTGCTGCGCGCCGTCGGGCGGGCCGAGGGCCCCGAGGACATCGCGCGCTCGGTCGTCACCGTGCGGGACGGGCAGCCCATCCTCGTCGGCCAGGTCGCCGACGTGCGGGTGGGGCCCAAGGTCAAGCGCGGCGAAGGCTCGGCCAACGGCAAGCCCGCGGTCGTGATGGCCGTGTTGAAGCAGCCCGACGCGAACACGCTGGAGCTGACCGCGCTCATCGACGTGCTGCTCGACGAGGTGGACGCCAGCCTGCCGGCGGGGCTGACCGTCAACCGGCACATCTTCCGGCAGGCCGACTTCATCTCCACGGCGGTCTCCAACGTGACCGCGGCCCTGCGCGACGGCGGCATCCTGGTGGCGCTGATCCTGCTGCTCTTCCTGGGCAACCTGCGCGCCTCGCTGATCTCGCTGACGGCGATCCCGCTGTCGATGATCGTCGCGATCCTCGCGCTGGACGCCCTGGGCATGACCCTGAACACGATGACGCTCGGCGGCCTCACGATCGCGATCGGGGCGGTGGTCGACGACGCGATCATCGTGGTCGAGAACATCGTGCGCCGGCTGCGCGAGAACCGGCTGCTGCCCGAAGCCGAGCAGCTGCCGGATCGCGCCCTGGTGGGCGACGCGTCGGCCGAGATCCTCGACTCCATCGTCTTCGCCACGCTGATCATCGTGCTGGTCTTCATCCCCCTCTTCTTCCTCTCGGGGTTGGAGGGCCGGATGCTCGCGCCGCTGGGCACCAGCTACGTCATCGCGATCGCCGCCTCGCTGCTGGTTGCGATGACGGTCACGCCTGCGCTCAGCTCCTTCCTGCTGCCTTCATCGAAGTCGATGGACAAGCCCGAGAGCGTCGTCATGCGCTCCCTCGGCGCCGCCTACCGGCCGGTCTTGCACCAGGCGCTTCGTCGGCCGGGCCTCGTGCTCGGCGGCACCGGCCTCGCCTTCCTCGGCGCGCTGGCGCTGATCCCCGGCATGGGCCGCAGCTTCCTGCCCGAGTTCAACGAAGGCACGCTGACGCTGAACGTGGTGACGCTGCCGGGCACCTCGTTGGAGGCGTCGGACCGGCTGGGTCGGCGCATCGAGCAGACGCTGCTGGCCTTCCCCGAGGTGGTCACCACCTCGAGGCGCACCGGCCGGGCCGAGTTGGACGAGCACGCCCAGGACGTCAACGCGGCGGAGATCGACGTCAGCCTGGATCTGAGCCGCTCCGATCGACACAAGGAGGAGCTGATGGTCGCGATCCGGCGCGAGCTGGCGAGCATCGGCGGCGCGGTCATCACCGTCGGTCAGCCGCTGTCGCACCGCATCGACCACATGCTCTCGGGCTCCCGCGCGACGATCGCGCTGAAGGTGTTCGGGGACGACCTGCAGACCCTGCGCAGCCTGGCCGAGCAGGTGGAGGCCGTCGCGAAGGACACCCCCGGTGCGGTGGATGTCGCCATCGAGCAGCAGGTGGACATCCCCGAGCTCGAGATTCGCGCCGACCGGGCCGCCCTCGCGCGCTACGGCCTGGGCGCCGGCGAGCTGGCCGAGCGCATCGAGGGCGCCTTCGCGGGCGAGGTCGTGGGCCAGCTGCTCGAGGGGCAGCGCACCGTGGACGTCGTGCTCCGCCTGGACGACAGCGTGCGGGAGAGCTTCGAGTCCATCGCGGCCACGCCCATCGACACGCCGACGGGGCACCGGATCCCCCTCGGCATGCTCGCGACCCTGTCCCGGGACTCCAGCCCCAACACCATCACCCGCGAGGGGGTGGCCCGGAAGATGGTCGTGCAGGCGAACGTCGCCGACCGGGACCTGAGCGCCGTGGTCGCCGACCTGCGGGAGCGCATTGCGGACGCGGTGGACTTTCCCGAGGGCTACTTCGTGGTCTACGGGGGCCAGTTCGAGAGCGCGGAGGAGGCGACCCGCACCATCTCGCTGCTGTCGGCCCTGGTCGTCATGGGCATCTACCTGCTGCTCGTCGTGGCCTTCGGATCGACCCGCAACGCCCTGCTGATGCTGGTGAACCTGCCGCTCTCGCTGATCGGCGGCCTGGCCGCGGTGACCTTCACGTCCGGGGTGGTCAGCATCGCGTCGCTGGTGGGCTTCGTGACGCTGTTCGGCATCGCGACCCGCAACGGCATCCTCATGGTCAGCCACTACCAGCACCTCGTGCAGGATGAGGGCATGGCGGTGGGCGAGGCGATCGTGCGGGGCTCGATGGAGCGGCTGACGCCGGTGCTGATGACGGCGCTGTCCACGGGCCTGGCCCTGATCCCCCTGGTGCTCGCCGCCGACGAAGCCGGCAACGAGATCCAGGCCCCGATGGGCGTCGTGCTGCTCGGCGGGCTGCTGACGAGCACGGTGCTGAACATGCTGGTGGTGCCCGTGCTCTTCGACCGCTTCGGCAAGCTGGAGGTGACCCCATGATCCAGGTCCTGCTCGCCCTGTTCCTGTCGACCGCGTCGGCGGCGGTGTCCGCGGACGAGACCGTGAAGCTCGCCCTGGAGCACGACCCGGCGCTGGCGGCTGCGGCCGCCGAGATCGAGTCCGCGTCCGGCGATCTGCGCGCTGCCTCCGGCATCCTGCTCAACCCCCAGCTGGAGGTCGGCGTGCTCTTTGGAGACCCGCAGTCCGCGGCGGGCCTCGCCCGGATGGAGGGGCAGTTCATGCAGCCCATCCCGGTGTCGGGGGCGGGACGGCACGGCACGCGGAGCGCGAGGGCGCGAGCTGAAGGGGCCGAAGCCGCCCTGAGCCGCGCTCGCCTGCAGGCCGCGGCGCGGGCACGGCAGGCCTTCCTGCGTCGGGCGCTGGCGGAGGCGGAGCTGTCGATCACGGCGCAGAACCTGGCCGGCGCGACCCGGCTGCGGGAGGCCACGGCGGCCCGGCTCGCGGCGGGGGATGCGCCCGAGTTGGACCTGCAGCTCGCCCGGCTGGAGGAGGCCAGCGCGGTCGCGGCGTGGCTGTCGGCGGTGTCCGAGGTGCGCGCGGCGCGGGTGGTCTGGGCGGCGCTGACCGGGCTGGACGTCAGCGAGGCGATCGAGGCGGATCCGCTGACGGCGGCGCCGTCTCTGACAGGGGAGGGCGGCTCGCGCTCCGACATCGCCGCGGCCGAGGCCCAGGTGCGCTCCGCTCGTGCCGGGGTGGCTCGGGCCCGGGCCGTGGGGCTGCCTCCCTTGCAGATCGGCGTCTTTGCCGAAGTCGACGCCAGCCAGTTCGCCGTGGGCCCGAAGCTCAGCGTGCCGCTGCCCTTCAAGAACCAGAACCTCCGCGCCGTGGGCAACGCTCGCGGAGCGCTGCTGCAGGCCGAGGCCGAGCTCGCCGCGACCACGGCGCGGGCGCAGGCTGAACAGAACTCAGCGGTCGGCGAGCTGGACGCGGCGGCCCGGGCGGTCGAGGTCCTGGGCGACGAGCTGCCGGAGATCGGCGCCGCCCACGCTGCGATCGAGCGGGGCTACGTGGGCGGGCAGTTCGACCTCGGCCAGGTGCTGCTGCTCCGAGCGCGGGTCATCGAGGGCGAGCGTGGGTGGTACGGGGCGCGTGCGGCGATCGCCAGGGCGCGCATCGAGGCGGCCCTGGCGCGCGAGCTGCCCTCCTTGCTCGGCCGCTGACAGCGGGCCCTTGTCGCGGCGCCCGCCAGGCGCGACCATCCAGCCATGCGCCTGCTCGCCCTCCTCGTCCTCCTCTGCGCCTGCACCCCCGCGCCGCCGCTCGACTGGTCCTCGGACACCGCCATCGGCGCCGCGCCGGACGCGGTCGACCCGACGGAATCCGAGGTCGTCTTCCTGGCCATCGGCGACTTCGGAAAGCACACCGACGCCCAGGCCCGCACAGCCGAGGCGATCGCGACCGCCTGCGAAGCTGCCGGCTGCCAGTTCACGGTGATGCTGGGCGACAACCTCTACGACACCGGGCTCGATGGCAGCGAGGAGACCGAGGCCGACCTGCGGGACCTCGTCGACTCCTACCCCGACATCCCCGCCTGGATGGTGCTCGGCAACCACGACTGGCACCACCTCAGCCCCGAGCTGGAGCGCGCTGAGCGCGAACTGAGCTGGATCGCCGAGCAGGACGACGTCTTCGGCGCCTTCCACTTCTTCGACTTCGCGGCCGGCCCGGCGCACTTCTGGGCCGCGGACACCAACTGGATCGTGCGGCACGAGGACGCGGCGGCCTCGGTCGAGCTGGAGGAGTGGTCCGCCGGCATCGGCGACACGGTGGCGCCCTGGGTCTTCGTGATGGGGCACCACCCGCTGCTGTCCAACGGCGACCACGGCAACGCCGGGCTCTACAAGGACAGCGGCCTCGATCTGTGGCCGGGCGAGGCGCTGCAGGCCTGGTACGACGAGCACGTCATCGGCGTCAGCGATCTCTTCCTGGCCGGCCACGACCACAGCCTCAACTTCTTCCCCGACGCGGGCGACGCCGCCGGAGGGGACATGGCGACCCTCGTCAGCGGCGCCGCCGCGAAGTGCCGGGCCGCGCGCCCCCGCGACCTGAACCCCGGCCAGAGCGGCGCGACGGCGACCTTCGAGCACTACGGCGCCGGCTTCGCCATCGTGCGGGCCACCGAGACCGAGCTGGAGGTCACGATCCACGCCGACGGCAAGGACGCGTGGACCGTCCGCCGCACCGTGGACGATCCCAGCTGGACGGGCGATGCGCCGGTGGTGGACCGCGAGGACCGCTGCGACTGAGCGCCCCAAACGCCCGACGCGATCCAAGTTCATTAGTAAGTATTCAATCAGTAACCGTTGCGGTTCGCACAGTCGCGCGCTAAGTAAGTGTCCACTTACCTACGAACGAGCTGTGGCCAGGATCCAAGTGCCTCTCGCTCGTCCCCCTCCTCGACCCCGCTGGGATCGCGGAACTGGAACCGGAGGCCGTTTTGGGTCGACCCCGCACAGTCAGCGACGAGACCATCCTGGAGGCGGCCCGCGCGGTCTTCCTCGAGCAGGGTCCCGCCGCGTCGACCACCGCCATCGCCGAGCGCGTGGGCCTGTCGCAGGCGGCGCTCTTCAAGCGCTTCGGAACCAAGCACGACCTGATGTTCAAGGCGCTGGCGCCCCCCGGCATCCCGGACTTCATCCCCGTGCTGGAGGCTGGCCCCCTCGAGGGCGTGCCCGCCAGGACACAGCTGCGGGACGTCGCCCGCGTCATCGCCCGCTTCTTCCGCGACATGGTCCCCTGCCTCATGGTCCTGCGGACCTCGGACATGGACCCGGTCACCATGATGGAGCAGTTCGACGTGCCGCCGCCGGTGCGGGCCCAGATGGCCGTCACCGGCTGGTTCACCCGGGCCATGGACGCGGGCCTCGTTCGCAAGGGCGACCCCATCGCCCTGACTTTCAGCTTCCTCGGCGCCTTCTACATGCGCGCCTTCCTCACCCACATCACCCGGCAGCCCTCGGACGACGACGCCCTCGACACCTACGTCGACTCCGTCGTGGAGTCGCTCTGGCAGGGCCTCGCGCCGGAGAGCCCCTGATGCGCGCCGTTCCCCTCCTCCTGTGCCTGCTCCTCGCTGCTCCGGCTGCCGCCGCGCCGCGTGTGAAGCCGCAGCTGCCCTCCGAAGACGCCCGCTACTCCACCGGGACCGCGGTCGATGCTTCCGAGACCGATGAGTGGTGGACGTCCTTCAACGACGCCGCCCTCAACGAGCTGGTCGTCGAAGCCATCCAGAGCAACCCGGACATCGGCTCCGCCCAGGCCCGCATGAACGGCGCCCGCGCGGTGACGGTCCAGTCGCTCTCCCCCCTGCTGCCCTCGGCCAGCTTCGACGTGAACCTCGCCGCGAGCCCCTCGGACGCGGCGTCCTTCCAGGTCTCCCCGCAGCTCACGAAGCTGCTCGAGGACCTGGCCTCGCTCGGCGAGCTGGCCGCGAGCCTGCCCGGCTACGAGCCGCCCGATGAGGACGAGGACGAAGAGGAGGATCCCGACGTCACCTGGAACGGCTCGGCGATGCTCAACTTCGGGCTGAACATCGACCTGGGCCGCTCGGCCATGGCGCTGCGCGCCGCCGCGCTGGACGAGGCCGCCGCGAAGGGGGACCGGGACGGCGTCGCGCGCATCATCCTCCAGCAGGTCGTCGCGTCCTGGCTGGACGTGCGCAGCTCCCGGGCCCGCGTGGCCATCGTGCAGGGCCAGATCGGGACCAACACCTCGCTGCTCGAGCTGACCCGGGCGCGCTTCGAAGGCGGCGACGCCCGCGGCCTCGACGTGCTCCAGCAGCAGCAGCAGCTGGCCAGCACGAAGGCGCTGCTGCCCCAGTCCCAGCAGCTCCTGCAGCTGCGGGAGCTTCAGCTCGCGATGCTGCTCGGCCGCGACCCGAGCCACCCGAACCTGCCCGAGGGCCTCGGCCTGCCGGAGCTCCCCCCCCAGCCGGGCCTCGGCACCCCCGCGGACCTCTTGCAGTCCCGCCCCGACCTCTCCGCCGCCCACACCCGCTGGCGTTCGTCGCAGGCGCGCTCCATCAGCGCCGGCCTGTCCTTCGCGCCCACCTTCCGGCTCGGCGGCAACGTCGGCTGGAACCTGCGCTGGTTCAACGAGTGGGACACCCAGGAGAACTGGGGCTTCTCGGCTGGCGTGTCGGTGCCGATCTTCAACGGGCTGCAGCGCCACGGCGCGCTCCAGCAGAGCCTCGCCGCGCAGGACGCGCAGGCCCACGCCCTCTCGGCGGCCGTGCGCACGGCCCAGATGGAGGTCGAGACCGCCCTGGCGCGCGAGGCCACCGACGGTGACCGCCTGGCCGCCCTGGCCGAGCTGCTGGCCGCGTCGCGCACGGCCTACGAAGAGTCCACGCGGCAGTACGCCGGCGGACTCGTGAACTACCTGACCGTCCTCACCTCGCTGGCGTCCTACCAGGCCGCCGAGTTGAACCACCTCCAGGCGCACCGGGACCTCCTCGGGGCCCGCGCCGATCTGCACACCGCGTTGGGGTCCTCTTGGGCCCGGCGCCTCAACTGAGGAGCGCTCCGATGAATGCATCCAGCGTCCTGAAGTTCGTCGCCCCGCTGCTCATCCTCGCCCTCGGCGTAGGAGGCGCGAAGGCCCTGATGTCTCGCAAGACGAGCGTCGAGACCAAGCCGCCCGCGGCCCTGGTCGCGGCGGTCGAGTACACCACCGTCAGCTCCGGGGCCCCCACGGCCCGGGTGCAGGCCACCGGCATCGTCGAAGGCGACCGCCAGGTGAGCCTGTCGTCGCTGGTGTCGGGCGAGGTCGTCTCCACGAGCGACAAGCTCATCCCCGGCGGCCGCTTCCAGGCCGGCGCCACGCTGCTGCGCGTCGACCCGCGGGACTACGAGATCGCGGTGGCCCAGGAGCGATCGCGCCTCCAGCAGGCCGATCTGGAGCTGACCCTCGAGGAGCAGCGCGGCTCGACCGCCCTGCGCGAGTGGGAGCTGCTCGGCGGCGGCAAGGACGCCTCGGAGGCCCCGCTGGCCCTGCGCGGCCCGCAGCTCGAGACCGTCAAGCGCAGCCGCGAGGCCGCCAACTCCGGCCTGGACCGCGCGAAGCTCAACCTGGAGCGCACCTCGCTCAAGGCGCCCTTCAACTCGATGGTGCTGATGGAGAACGTCGAGGTCGGGCAGCTGCTCAACCCCGGCGCAGCCATCGTCACGCTGGTCGGCACCGACCGCTTCCGCGTGAAGGTCTCGGTGCCGGTGGAGCAGCTCGCCCACATCGTGATCCCGGGCATCGACGGTGAGGTGGGGTCCGAGGCCCTGCTCATCCAGGACCTCGGCGGCAGCCAGATCGAGCGCCCGGGCCGCGTCATGCAGCTGGCTGGCCAGCTCGATCCGCAGACGCGCACCGCCGACCTCTACGTCGCCATCGACGACCCGCTGACCGGCGAGGGCCTCCCCATGCTGCCGGGCGCCTTCGTGACCGTGCTCATCGAAGGCAAGCCGGTGGAGGGCGCCGTCGCGGTCCCCCGCGAGGCCCTGGTGGACGGCGCCGCGGTCTGGACCGTCAGCCCCGACGACCGCCTCGTGCGCACCGAGGTCACCGTGGGCTGGACGGACGAGAGCACGATCTTCGTCCTGGCTGGCCTCGACGACGGGGCCCGCGTGGTGGTCACGCCGCCGTCCCTGCCCATCGAGGGCGCGCAGGTCCGACCGAAGGCCGTGGGCGAGCAGGACAAGCTGACTGCTGACGCGCCCGTGCCGACCCCCTCGGAGGGCTGAGCGATGTCTCCCCCCAAGACCTTCAGCGGGCCCATCGCGTGGATGGCCCAGAACACGGTCGCGGCGAACCTGCTGATGATCGTGATCCTGGTCGGCGGCGCGCTCGGCGCCACGCGGATCAAGCAGGAGGTCTTCCCGGCCTTCGACCTGGACCTGGTTCGGGTCACCGTGCCCTACCCCGGCGCCAGCCCCGACGAGGTCGAGCAGGGCATCGTGCTCGCGGTCGAGGAGGCGGTGCGCGGGGTGGACGGCGTCAAGCGCGTCACCTCGGGCGCCTCGGAGGGCGTCGGCACCGTCGCGGTGGAGCTGCTCATCGACGCCGACCCGGACCGGGTGCTGGCGGACGTGAAGTCGGCGGTCGATCGCATCCGCAGCTTCCCCGAAGAAGCGGAGGACCCCGAGGTCGCCATCGCCACGCGAAGGCAGCGGGTGATCTCCCTGATCGTCGCCGGCGACCAGCCGCTCCAGGTGCTCCAGGAGATCGCCGAGCGCGCGCGCCTCGATCTGCTGGCCAACCCGGACGTCACCCAGGTGGACGTCAAGAGCGTGCCCGATCAGGAGATCGCCATCGAGATCTCCCGGGAGAAGCTCGAGGAGTTCGGCCTGGCCCTGTCGGACGTGGCGATGCAGATCCGCCTGGCGTCCATGGAGCTGCCGGGCGGCACCCTGAAGACCGACGGCGGCGAGCTGCTCGTGCGCCTGTCGGACCGGCGGCGCTCCGGGGCCGAGTTCGAGCAGATGATCCTGCGGGCCACCGCGAGCGGCGCGAGCGTGCGCCTCGGCGACATCGCAACCGTCCGCGACGGCTACGTGGAGACGGATCAGGGGGCGAACTTCAACGGCAAGCCCGCCGTGCGCGTCACCGCCTTCCGGGTGGGCGAGGAGACGCCGACCAGCGTCGCGGATGCGGTCAAGGACTACATGGTCACGATGCGCGAGGACGTGCCGGACAACATCGAGCTGGCGGTCTGGAGCGACGAGAGCGTGATGCTGCGCGGCCGCATCGACCTGCTGGTGCGCAACGCGCGCACGGGCCTGTTCCTGGTGCTGCTGGTGCTCGCGCTCTTCCTGAACCTGCGCCTGGCCTTCTGGGTGTCGCTGGGCATCCCGATCTCGTTCCTGGGCACGTTCCTGGTGATGCCCACGATGGACCTGACGGTGAACATGATCAGCCTCTTCGCGCTGATCGTCGTGCTGGGCATGGTCGTCGACGACGCGATCATCGTCGGAGAAGCCGGCTTCTCGCGGATGCGCAAGGGCAAGGACAAGGCCGCCGCCGCCATCGAGGGCGCGCTGGAGATGGCCACCCCGGTCAGCTTCGCCATCCTCACGACGATCGCCGCCTTCTTCCCGCTGCTCCTCATCCCGGGCCTGTTCGGCAAGATCTTCCGGATCATCCCGCTGATGGTCATCAGCGTCTTGGCCTTCAGCCTCATCGAGTCCTTCTTCATCCTGCCGGCGCACCTCGGGCACGAGAGCGGCTTCATGCGCCGCGTGCTGACGAAGCTGCGCATCCAGCCGGTCCTCGACTTCCTCTGGTACCCCTTCGGCACCGTCATCGGCTGGCTGCAGGACCGGGTCGCGGCGGCGCTCGCCTGGAACATCCGCGCGCTGTACCGGCCGATCGTGGCCTTCGCCATCCGCTGGCGCTACGCGACGATGGCGGCGGCGGTGGCGACCCTGCTGCTGGGCGTGGCCGTCGCGC
Source organism: Deltaproteobacteria bacterium (assembly GCA_029261955.1). Lineage (GTDB taxonomy): Bacteria > Myxococcota_A > UBA796 > UBA9615 > UBA9615 > CALCXL01. Next base: position 12,196 of record JAJDAI010001022.1, read on the forward strand.
GCAGCGGGATCGTGCCCTACAGCTTCTTCCCGCCCCTCGAGGGCGACGTGATCACGGTGTCCGCGAAGTTCCCCTACGGCAGCCACCGCTCCCGGGCGGAAGAGGCGGGCGACCTGATCCACGCCTCCGCCGAGCAGACCATCGAGCAGTTCGGCGGCGATCAGTACCTGCTGGGCATGTACCGCAAGACGGGCGAGGGGCCGACGCGCCGCGGCCCCGGCACCGGCAAGGCGGAGCTGGGCGGCCACCTGGTGACCTTCGAGATCAACCTGGTGCCGCCCGAGGAGCGCGACTTCACCTCGGAGTCCTTCAAGGACGCCTGGAAGGACAACTCGCCCGAGCTGGTGGGCGTCGAGTCGATCGTCTTCTCCTCACAGACCGGACCCTCGGCGGGCGCGGCGGTGGCGGTGCAGCTGAGCCACAGCTCCAACGAGGTGCTGGAGGACGCCAGCGCGGACCTCGCGGCGGCGCTCGCGGCCTACTCGGACCTGACGAACATCGAGAACGGCTTCGCCAGCGGCAAGCAGCAGCTCGACTTCAGCCTCAAGGACGAGATCGCGACGCCGCTGGGCCTGACCTCCCAGATGGTCGCCAGCCAGATCCGCACCGCCTTCTACGGCGCCGAGGCCCTGCGCGAGCAGCGCGGACGCAATGAGATCAAGGTGATGGTCCGCCTGCCCGAGCGGCAGCGCGTCAGCGAGCACGACCTGGAGTCCCTGGAGATCCGCACCCCGGCCGGCGGCTTCGTGCCGCTGGGCCAGGTCGCCGAGTTCAGCCGCAACCGCGCTCCGACGACCATCGCCCGTGAGGACGGGCGCCGGGTGGTGGCGGTCAGCGGCTCCCTG
>JAJDAI010001023.1 GCA_029261955.1 Deltaproteobacteria bacterium
GGCGACCACCTGAGCGTGGCCTGGGAGGGGCCGGGCGTGCCCTTCGAGGTCTTGACCGGGGACTCCGTCCGCGTCTGGCGTGATGGGAACGCGGCGCCCTTGGCCGTGGACGACGCCGACAGCACGGACGCCGGCGTGGCCGTGTCCATCGAGGTCCTGGACAACGACTCCGACGCCGACGGCGACGCCCTGCTGGTGGTGTCGCTCGGCTCCGCCGGGCACGGGGACGTCAGCGAGCTGGACGGGGTGATCACCTACGAGCCCGACCCCAGCTGGGATGGCACGGACTCCTTCGACTACACGATCGCCGACGGCTACGGAGGCCAGGCGACCGCCACGGTGACGGTGGTGACGACCGCGACCGCGGACGACGACGATGTGGCCGACGACGACGATTCGGTCTCGGATGACGACGATTCGGTTGCTGATGACGACGACTCGGTTGCGGACGACGACGACGCAGCTGACGACGACGACATCGTGTTCGACGACGACGATTCGGGAGACGACGACGACTCAGCCGACGACGACGACTCGGCCGCCGACGACGACGCGACCGCGGCCCAGGACGACGACGACGCGACCGACGACGACGACCTGTCCGGCGAACCGCTCGATTGCGAAGGCTGCGCCAGCTCCTACGGAGGCGGTGGCGGCTGGCTCCTGACGCTGCTCCTGCTCCACCGCCGCCGGCGGTAGCCCCGGCTGGGGTCAGGGTCAGGACATCACTGGGGGTCAGGACATTGATGGGGGTCAGGACATTCCTGGGGGTCAGGACATCACTGGGGGTCAGGACATCAGGAGGGGTCAGGACATCCGCACACCGTGAGCGTGGGCCCGTGTGATCTCTGCTATGCCTCCGGCATGCGCACCCCGTCGGCCCTCCTCGCCCTCCTCGCCCTCTCCGCTTGCCCGGTCGTCGAAGAGACGCCCGAGCCGGACCCCGAGCCCGCGGTCCAGATGCGCAACACGATGGACGGTGAGGTCACCTGGGCGGTCGACTTCGACGCGGAGGCCGAGGCCGCCGGCGCGACGGACTGCAGCTACACGCGGCACTACAGCGGCTCCGAAGACTGGTCTGCTCCCTGGATCTGTGGCGACTGCGACGAGCTCTTCCGGGCCGACGTCGAGCTGGTCGCCGGTCGAGAGGACTGCTTCGTCCAGGTCAGCGATCGCGATCCGGCCGCCGTCGAGTGGATCGGCCTGGCCGACGAGACCTACCTGCGCAGCGGCGGTGGGTCCCTCATCCTGCAAGGCAGCGCGGTCCGGGACGGAGACGTCGTGGCCCTCGAGCACTCGATCGCCGACGTGGCCGCGACGCTCGGAGGAACGCTCACCTTCAACATCACGGGCTCGTTGACGCTGGCCGACGAAGAGGGCGACCCGACCCACGGCATCGCGCCGCCGGACGAGGCCTACGCCTGTGGCTGGCCCGGCCCCGACGCCCCGCCCTACGACGGCGACTACGTGCTCGCCCTGGACCAGCCCCTCCCCGACGGCCTGCTCATGGACCACTGCGACGAGTACGTCCGCCTGCACGACTTCCTCGGCGAGTACTTGATCATCGACATCTCCGCGATGGACTGCCCGCCCTGCCGCAGCATGGCCGCCCAGGAAGGCGCCTTCGTCGAGGCCATGGCGGCCGAGGGGCTGCCGGTCGAGGTGGTCACGCTGCTCGCGCCCTCGTTGAGCAACACGGGCGGTACGCCGACGCACGAGCAGCTGATGTCCTGGATCAACGACTACGATCTGCACTCCCCCGTGCTCGCCGACCGCGGCTGGGGGATCGGCGTCGTCCGCCCCGCCATCCCGGATGACTACGCCTACCCGACCTCGGTGGTGGTGCGCCCCGACGGCACCGTGGTCGACATTCGGACCGGCTTCGGCGGCTGGGACGCCTTCGCCGAGTTCATCCGGGCCGACGCGCAATGAGGTTCCTCCTCGCCCTCCTGCTCGCCGGTTGCACGCCCGCGGACGAGGTCGAGCCGGACCCCGAGCCCAGTCCCTACCGCTACGCCCGCAGCTACGAGCCGGGCGCATCCTGGGCCTACGAGCTGACGACCACGCACCTGCGAGATGGCTCCTTCCAGAAGGAAGAGGTGGGCACCTCGTGGCAGGTCGTGAGCGACGGCGGCGGGTTCGAGACCGTCACTTGGACCGGCCTCACGGTCGAGGAGGCGGACGGCACGATCACGGTGTTGGACGACCGCGCCGAGGCGATGCCCTCCTACCCGGTCTCGATGCTCGAGGGCTCGGAGCTGGGCCTGCCCGAGCTGGCTGTGGCTGAGATGACCGGCATGGTCACCGACCACTTCACCTACTACGTCGCCATGAGCCACCACCTCGGGGTCGGGGACCTGCACGAGGCCGGGGATCTGTCGGGGACCGCCGAGCCGGTGTTGGGCGAGTGGAGCGATGACGTCGGCACGCCGCTGGGCCAGGACTGCATCCGGCCCGCCATCGAGCTGATCGAGCTGGGCGAGGCCAACACCTTCGAGACGCGCTTCGCCGTGCCGGAGGCCAACACCTGCTTCGAGTTCGCCTCGCCGAATTGGGCGGATCCCGTGGTCGAGGGTCAGGCGAACAACTTCCAGCAGATCAAGGACGTCGGCGGCCAGCTGGTCGCGATGTACGGTGTCGAGTGGTTCACCATCCGCTCCGAGGTCGATCCGGTGGACGGGCGGATCCTGGGCGCGACGATGGCCAACCGCCTGGACCTGCGCCTGC
>JAJDAI010001024.1 GCA_029261955.1 Deltaproteobacteria bacterium
GCCGCCGATCCCGGCTACCTATCAGAGGACGACCTGATGTTCGTCCACGAAAGCCGGAGCTGGGTGGACGTCCTGATCCCCGCGCCGCCCCCGAAGCGCCGGCCGAAGAACAAGGACGGAGTCAGGTACTTCGGCCGTGAGGCTTTCCATATCCACGAGGACGGCTCTGCCACCTGCCCAGCCGGCAAGAAGATGAAGGGTCCTCGCGCGTGGGGAGGAGACCGTAGGTTGTGGCAAGGCGTCGGCTGCGGGGGCTGCGCCCTCAAGCAGGAGTGCACGCCAGGCAGGAAGCGGGCACTCACCCAGAAGCCACAGCTGGACGCCGCCCACGACGCGATGAGAGCCCGGATGGCCGAACCCGGGGCGAAAGAGCGCTACGGCTGTCGGATGGCGACCGTCGAGCCGGTCTTCTCGTACATCGAGGACGCCATGGGCTTCCGTAGGGTCAGCTCTCGCAAGACTGAGACAGTCAAGGCGGAAATCCTGCTCAAGGTGCTGGCCTACAACCTCACGAGGCTCCGGGCTGGCGGCCGTCTTCTTGTCGCGCGCTTCGAAGGGGTCTGGCTCGAGAACCAGTGTCGGATCCTCGCGTCCTCGGACCCCCGCTGGCAGGTCGTGCGAGGCGGGTCGTCTCCAGTGGGCTCCGACGCGGAATCGAGCCCCAGCGACCCTCTTGCGGCCCCGGATCCCCTCCGCGGCGGCGGCCGGCCGGCTGGCCTCCCGCCCGCTCAGACTCTGTTCCTGTCGATCCTGTCAAAGTCGTTGACAGGTTCCGCGGGGCCGCGGTCGTTCTGCTCTCGCAGAAGTCACCGCCAATGCCGATCGGTATTTACCGAAGCATCGATTACCTAACGATCTCGGGTCCATGCCAGGAGCGTCAACCACAAAAGCACAAGATGTTGTGGTGGCGAATTGCGGCCACCCCAAGATGTCGTAGTGACGGGCACTTGCGGACCCCCGTCCACAGGTGTGGAAAACATCTGGGTTGCAGCCGCAATCAGCTGTGGAAAACCGTGGGCGTCGCGTGTTGCTTGGTGCTCGGCTGCGTCTCGTTGCCGCCCTGACGGGGTGGACCAGCGGGCTCGATGCTCTGAAACGGGGGCGTTCGCAGATCGATCGGCATTGCCCAGGCTTCGCCGGCGGATCGATGCGGCGAAGCGGTGTGACAGGGCGTTGTTGCACGGCTCGACTCGACTCCGGATCTCCGCCTACGGCAGGTCCTCTCTCAGGTCCTGTCCGCCTGCGACTCCGGCATCCCGAGTCCCGCCATTCGGTTGAGAACGGCAACGCCGATCATCGCCTCCGTCTTCTGGCCCTCCGGCGTCCGTGATCGAAGATCGTCCCCGACGATCCTCTTGTAGCGATACATCCCGTTCTCGGCGCACGCTTGCTGGTATGCCCCGGACTCCCTGCGCCACCGCCGCCGGCCGACCTCGCTGATCCGCTGGACTGCTTCCACACGTCGGCGCCACGGCCCGACCGAGGACCCCGACGAGGGGGCAGTTCGTCGCGGGGGAATCGCGATGTCGATGTCCGGCGTGCCGGCCGCCTCGAGGGTAACCGTTCAGCCCCATGAGAAGTCGCCTGATTTCAGCGATCTCTGGCGGTGGGATCGACACCAAGATCCGGGTGTGATCTCTTGAGTGCGTGGACGACGCCAGCGAGATCGAAGAGCTCCGGGCAGCACTGGCTGCGGAGCAGGCGCGGGCCGCCGCGGCCGAGGCGCGGGCCGCCCAGCTCGAGTCGCGCGTAGCTCAGCTCGACAAGCAGCTGGCAAAGGCGCTTGAGCTCCTCGGCCGCAACTCCGGCAACTCGAACAATCCGCCGTCAAGCGACCCGCCGAGCCGCAAGAAGTCCAAGAAGAAGAAGAGGCTCAAGAATCCCCGTCGCGGTGGGCAGAAGGGGCACACGGGCTCGCACCGTCAGCTGTTGCCGCCCGAGCAGGTCAGCGAGGTCGTCGACCTGTTCCCGAGCGAGTGCACGAGTTGCTGGCAGCCGTTGCCCCAGGTCCCCGACGAGTTCCCGAGGCGCCACCAGCTGACGGATCTGAAGCCCCTCGCCGCCCACACCACCGAGTGGCGTCGGCACGCTGTGGTCTGCCCGCGCTGCGGCTATCGGACGCGGGCGGAGTACGACCCCGACGTCATCCCCCGCTTGTCGTTCGGGCCACGGCTGATGGCGGTCGTGGCGCTGCTGACCGGGGTCTACCACCTGAGCCGGAGGCAGACGGTCCGCCTGTTGCGCGAACTGCTCGGCGTACGTATGTCTCTCGGATCGGTCAGCGCCATCGAGAAGCGAGTCAGCGACGCGGTCGAGCCCGCGGTGGACGAGGCCATGGAGTCGGCCCGCGGCGCGGCTGTCAAACACGCCGATGGGACCACCTGGCTCCGCGGCGGCTCCCTGCTGTCGCTGTGGGTGGTCGCCACCACGGCGGTGACCGTCTTCAAGGTCCTCCCCAACGGGCAGAAGGCCACCCTCCGCGACGAGCTGTTCGGCCGGGTCCGCGGGATCCTCGTGAGCGACCGGGCCACGGCGCTGAAGTTCTGGGCGATGGAGCGCCGCCAGATCTGCTGGGCGCATCTCGTGCGCAAGTTCGTCTCGTACTCGGAGCGGGCGGGCCCGGCGGGCAAGCTCGGCGAGGAGCTGCTGGAGTACACGAGCCTTCTGTTTGCGTACTGGTCGCGGTTTCGGAAGGGGCAGCTGAGTCGCGAGACCTTGGTCGAGCGGATGGCACCGGTGCGTCTGCAGCTCGAGGCGGTGCTGCAGCGCCTGGTCGGCGCCGGGGTGCTCGGAGTCTCGGGCTCGTGCGCCGACATCCTGGCGCACCGCGAGGCGCTGTGGACCTTCGTCGAGCGCAGCGGCGTCGAGCCGACGAACAACCACGCCGAGCGCGAGCTGCGCGGTCTCGTGATGTGGCGTCGTCGCTCGTTTGGCAGCCAGAGCGAGCGGGGCACCCACTTTGCGGCGCGGAAGATGACCGTCGCCCACACCGCCCGGAAACAGGGGCTCGAAATCCTGGGGTTCCTCGAGGCGTGCTGCGGCCCGCGGCCTGCGGGCGCCGCGGCCCCGTCCCTGCTCGCGGCGGCCTGACCGGGCTACTCGCCCAGCGGGAAGTACCTCGTGGCATGGCGCTCACCGACGCTGCGGACCCGGCCGTCGCGGCGCAGGGACGTCGCTGGCCGATTGAGCTCCCTCGCCGTCGCGCCCACCACGGGGCCAATCACGGCCATCGTCTCGCCGGGATGCTGGCAAATCGCCTGGTAGAGCCGCTCTCGCAGGTCCGCGAGCACCTCGGGGGAGCGGCGAGGCGCCGGCGCTCTCACCGACTTGCGCCGCGACGACGTCGCTGTCGGCTGCGAGGCTCGCCGGAAAGCGGCGCGCACCGCCCCCCCCGCGGCAGCCTCGCACGCCGCCAGGTGCTCGTGCACCAGCTGCGCCACGGCGCTCTCGATCTTCTGCTCCAGGGACTTCGTCGTGGTCGTCATGCCCCAGGAGTCCCACGGCGGCAGCACGAGCTCAACCAGGGGCCTGAACGGTTACCCTCGAGGACGCTGTAGATCGCTCTGGTGTCGTAGGCTCCGTCGGCCCGGAACGAGCCCACCACGGCATCGAGCTGCTCAATCAGCCGAACACCGACGACCGCGTCGTCCTCGGTACTCTCGGTGAGTGCAGACGCCACGATGAAGCGGTCATCGCGGACGCCGAGGTGGAGCTTCCTCCAGCTTCGTCGCTTGTTCGAGACTCGGTGCTTGAAGGCATGCCACTCACCGCCGCCGAGGACCTTCAAGCCGGTCGAGTCGATGACCAGGCGGAGCGGGCCCGTCTTGTTCGCGACGAGGCGAGGGGCCTCCAGGGTGCCGCTGCGCCGAGAGAGCGTCGTGCGTGTGGTCCGGCGTCTTCAACTCGAGGCCCATCAGCCGGATCAATGAGGTGACGAAGCCCTCCGTCTGTCGAAGAGCGAGGTGAAACACCGTCCGAAGTGTCAACGACGCGAGGATCGCGATGTCGGAGTACCGGCGCTGACCACCGGGAAGGCCGGACGGCTGCTCGTTCCACGAGTTGGCCGCGCCCTCGTCGAACCAGACCGTCAGGTCGCCTCGTCGCCGCAGCGCCTGTTCGTACTCGGCCCAGTTCGCCACCCGGTACATCGTCTTGTACTTGACGCTCACCTTGCTTCGACTGCGTGCGGCCATCTCGCCTACTGCCCGGAGCTCGAACCCCGACGAGCACCCTGGAGCGACACGTCGGGCGGGTCAAGACTCCGAGCCATGCACCAACGCCGGGGACCGGTAGTAGGGGGACGGGGTGGTTCTAGCACCGCACCGTTCGAGCCTGGACACGATCGCCGGCATAGCCCAACGCTAGCCTTCTGGCCGCGAGAACTCCTCTTCCTCGGTCCAAGAGCCCTTCGGAGGCAGAGTGGCCGGCGGATACCACAGCGGCAGCAGAGGGGAGCGTAGGTCCATTCGAGCAGAGAGGGTGGAGATCGCCTCGCGCAGAAACGGCCACAGGTTGTAGACCCCGTTCACCTCAGCGAAGAGCTCCAAGTGTTCCACCTCAAACTCGGAGATCGAAGCATCCCTTAGGGCGTATCGCGCCATCATGCTGCTGCTGGCCGTCGCGATCGGGGTCTCGTCTTCCTCTTCTTCATCCTCAGAGAACCAGCGACATTCCAGATCGACGACAGCGGCAAATCGACTCGCTTCGTTCTCTGGAAGAATGAGCCGAGCGACGTAGCGGTAGGCCTGGAAGATCTCAACGTTAGGGCCTGGAACCACCCGACGTTCAATCGTGGCCTTCAGCTCGACTGCGTCCAAGAGCGCCGCGACCTGGCTGACCGGTCGGATCAATTCCAAGTCGACCGGTCTCGGCAGGTCCTCTTGAGGCTCAGACGGCGATGATTCCGTAGCCACTGGGTAGCTCCAGAGCTAGGCGCGGGCGCTTCCCCGGAATGCACGGCGAGAGCCCATGCACTCGGGGGAAGCGCCCGCATCCCGGCGGGTCGAGGAACGCTTCTGAACGGTGGCACCCGGCTTCGGGGCCACCTTGGCGATTCGGGCCATCGTCTCAATACCGAGTTCTAGAGACTCGGTCGCGGAGACCCGAGCGGAAACGCTCGGTCGACGCGGAACGATGTGCTGCATTCGAAACAGTCCGGCTAGCGCATCAG
>JAJDAI010001025.1 GCA_029261955.1 Deltaproteobacteria bacterium
CTCGGACGAGCTGCTGCGCAACCTGGACGGCGACCGGGAGGGCCTCGGCGGCGGCGGGGTCGAGTACGAGACCTTCCCCCTCGGCGACACCAGCGGATTCACGCTGGAGTCCGGCTGCGGCTACCCCGACTACAACGGGACTTCGGTCCTGAGCAACGACTCGTACACGCCGCACATCGCCGAGGGCATCGACCTGGCCGCCCGGAACGAGCTGCTCTGCCTGAGCTCGGACGAGAACGGCGGCGTCGACCTGGTCGAAGAGAACACCGGCATCATCCACGCCGTGGCGCTGCAAGCTGTGGACGCCGCGATGCTGGCCCAGGAGTCCGCGTCCGTGATCTGGTCGCCTCGCAGCAACATCGACCTGTACGGCAACACCGCCCCCGTCACGCTGCTCCGCACGGTCGGCGTGAACATGGCGCTGGGAACCGACTGGACCGCGTCCGGCTCCATGAACGTGCTGCGCGAGCTCGCGTGCGCAGACCACCTCAACCGCAACTACTACGGAAGTACGTTCGGCAACTGGGAGCTGTGGCGGATGGCGACCCACGGGGCAGCCATCGCGCTGGGGGTCGAGGACCTGGTGGGCCGGTTCGAGGACGGCCTCGCCGCCGACCTGGCCATCTTCGACGGACGTGGCCTCGGCTCCGAGCCGTTCCGGGCGGTCGTCGAGGCGAACGTCGAGGACGTCTGGCTCACGGTCCGCGGCAACGAAGCCTTGGCTGGAGACCCCGATCTCGTCGACGTCTTCGGCGGCAACTGCGAGACCCTGCCCTTCGACGTGTGCGGCCAGCCCCGCGCGGTCTGCAGCGGCGCATGGGACATCGGTTGGGAGGAGTTCGAGGCCGAGAACATCAACAGCTACGATCTCTTCTCCTGCGACACCCCCGACAACGAGCCCAGCTGCGAGCCCTTCCGCCCCGATGAGTACGACGGCGTGACCGGCCCCGACGCGGACGGTGACGGGGTCGAGGGCGACGACAACTGCCCGACGATCTTCAACCCCGTGCGCCTCGTGGACGTCGACGGCTTCCAGGCCGACGGCGACGGCGACGGCATCGGCGACGTCTGCGACCCCTGCCCCCTGGGCGAGGACGACAACGGCGACTGCCTGGGCTTCAACGCGGACGACCGGGACGTCGACGGCATCCCCAACGAGCTGGACAACTGCCCCAACGACGCCAACCCCGGCCAGGAAGACGCGGACGGCGACGGCGTCGGCGACGTCTGCGACATCTGCCCCGACTCCTTCAACGAGCCCGGCGAGAACTGCCCCGCGGACGTCTACGACATCAAGCGCGGCCTGCTCGACAACGGGCTGCCCGTGCGGCTGTCCGGCTTGATCGTGACCGCGGTCGGCGACCTCGGCTTCTTCTCCCAGGTGCCCGAGGGCGCGCGCGACCCGGTGCTGGGCGAGGCCTTCTCCGGCCTCTACACCTACGCCCCGGCCGAGGACGAGGGCGCACGCCCGAGCGTGGGCGACCTCATCGAGTTCGACGCCAACGTCAACGAGTGGTTCGGCCAGACGCAGGTCGAGGGCTTCGCCAACCTGGAGGTCATCTCCAGCGGGAACCCGTCCCCGACGCCCACGCTGGCTGAGTCCGAGGACGTCGCGACGGGCGGGGAGCTGGCCGACGACTACGAGGGCCTGCTCATCGCCGTCGAAGACGTCGAAGTCCTGAGCTACGACCCGCCCGCCGGCCCCGCCGACACCGACCCCACGGGGTCCTTCGTGGTGGACGGTGGCCTGCGGGTCAACGACTTCCTGACCTCCCTGGAGCCGCGCCCGCTCCTGGGTGACCGCGTCGACGTCACTGGCCTGCTGCGCTTCGCCAACGAGGACAGCAAGCTGGAGCCCCGCAGCCTGGACGACGTGCAGACCGCTCTGGCGGGCGACCCCCAGCTCGACAGCTTCGGCCCCGCATCGGTGTTCCTGTACTTCGGGGACGTCGAGGCCTCGACCCTGCCGCCGCTCTTCGTGACCCTGGACCGCCCGGCCGGCCCCGGCGGCACGGAGGTGAGCCTCACCGCCGGTCACCCCGGCGTCGTCGGAACGCTCGGCGCGGTGACGGTGCTCGAAGGCGAGACCGAGGCCGAGGTCTTGCTCGACGGCCTGCAGGTCTGGCCGACGAGCGTGACGCTGGAGGCACTGCTGGGCTCCGACGTCGCCGAGGTCGAGGTCACCGTGCTGGACCCCTCCGCCGAAGCCTCCGTTGCGGCGCTGTCCCCCGCGAGCTCGACGCTGAGCCTCGGCCAGACGCAGGAGATGACCGTGACGCTGGACCTGCCCGCGCAGTCCGGCGGCGTGGTCGTGGACGTTTCGCTCACCCCCGGCGTAGCCCTGACGGCCCCGGCGACCCTGGCGATCGCCGAGGGCGAAGTGAGCGGCACGTTCGAGATCGAAGCGGTGGGCGATGGCTCGGAGACGGTGACCGCCACCCTCGGCGGCTCGGTCTCCGTGCTCGTCGAAGTGGTGAGCACGCCTCCGCGCGGCCTCGTGCTGAGCGAGGTGCTCTACGACACCCCCGGTGGCGACGACGGGCTGGAGTGGGTCGAGCTGCTCAACGACGGCCCTTCGGACATCGACCTGTCGACCTGGTCCCTCGGGGCGGGCGGCACGGACTACACCTACTCCACGCTCCAGCTCGTGGGCGTGATCCCACCCGGCGGCTGCTGGGTCATCGGTGGGCCGGACAGCAGCCCCGACAACGCGGACCCGACCTTCGACCAGGCAGCGGACTTCAACCCCGACCTGCAGAACTCGGGCAGCACGGCGGACGGCATCGCGCTCTTCGACGTGGCCGAGTCCCAGGTGAACGGGGCGACCGTGCCCGTCTCGGTGGTCGTCTACGGAAGCAGCAACACCAGCGGCTTGCTCGACACCGATGGCAGTGTCGCGGACGTCCACGTCGGCGATGCCAGCGGCAGCTCCTCCATCGAGCTGACCGCGGCCGGTTGGATCGTGCAGGAGGCGCCTTCGCCGGGGGACTGCTCCGCGGCCTTCTGAGCGCCCGCGGGATCAGCGCCCGATGGCCAGGGCGTCCACCGTGATCTCGATCTCCTCGATGACCTGGGGCTCGATGATCAGGTGCTCGGCGTTGTGCAGCCGCGCGATGAGCGTGTGCGGCCCGTCGTCGGCGTCCGAAGGAATGGTGAGGACGTCCTCGGAGATCACCTGCATCAGCAGCGGGTTCGTCTCCAGGTCATCCCAGTAGATGTGCACGTGCCCGTGGTTGTCGTCGCTGTCCCCGTCCTCGTGCTCGTGCCCGTCCTCGGACTCCTCGCCGGTCAGCTCGAAGTGCTGGAAGGTGAAGGTGCTCGTGACCTCGTCGCCGGGCATCACCGTCAGCGGGTCCACGGTCCAGCTCTCGATCTCGGGGGCTTCGCTGTGCTCCTCGGTGGCGGGGCAGGCGACGAGCAGGGCGGCGAGGGCGGCGAGGAGCAGGCGCATGGGGGTTCTCCGGTCGGGGCAGCTTGGGAGTCGGTCAGGGCTGGGCGCCGGCGTCCACCCACTGCTGGATGGCGCAGGCTTCGGTGGCGCTCAGCGGATCGCCCGGGGGCATCTGGGCGTCCACGTCCTCGGTGGCCGCGACGTAGACAAGCAGGCTGCAGGCCGCGTCGCCCGCGAGCACCTGCGGTTCGTCCCCCGCCAGCAGCGCTTCGAGAGTCGAGGTGGCGTCGCTCACCACGAAACCTCCCTGCGCGCCCTCGGGCGCGTGGCAGCTGCCGCCGGGCTGCCCGCAGGTGGGCTCCAGGGTGCGGGTGAAGACGTTGTCCCAGGTCGGCGCGTAGAGCGGCGTGCAGGAGGCGTCCACGGAGTCGAGGCAGGGTGTGCCGCAGCCGGCGAGCAGGGCCGCAAGGAGAAGCAGCCTCATCCTTCCGCGCAGAAGAAGAAGCGCACCTCGTCCGGGTCCTCGACCTCCGGCGTGATCTCGACCGCGATGCGCCAGAGGCCGGGCATGAAGAGGTCCATGTCGTAGACGACGGCCTGCTCGGGCTCGTCCCCCTCCACCAGGGGCCAGGTCGCCGGGCTCGTGCCGTGGCCGTGGTCGGGCATGTAGGGGCGCATCGCGAGCAGCTCGACGTCCACGGGGTCCCCCGCAGAGTCGGTCACCTCGAGCGTCCACTGGTTCTCGCCCGTGTCCGGCGGCGAGGGCACCGCGTCCACGAGCGTCGCGGAGTAGCCGCCCAGCTCGCTGTCCTTCGTGATCCCGGCCGCGTACTCGTCGGCCCGGGTCTCGTCGGCGCAGGGACCGTCATCCACGGGCTCGTCCACCGTGCAGGCGGCGAGCAGACACACGAGGGCGAAGCGGAGGCGCATCGCGGGACTGTAGCCATTTTCGCCTGCAAGAGAAGGTGACGGATCGTCGCACCCCCCTCTATCGGGCCCGGATCGCCGCCCCCACCTCGCAGCCGTCGAGGTGGTCGTTCACCAGGCCCATGGACTGCATGAAGGCGTAGGCGGTGGTGGGTCCCACGAAGCTCCAGCCGCGGCGCTTCAGGTCCTTCGCCAG
>JAJDAI010001026.1 GCA_029261955.1 Deltaproteobacteria bacterium
GCGAGCACCGAAGGCTGCGCGGGCTCGCCCAGGAGCAGGGCCAGCAGGCGGGCCGTGAGGCAGGCGAGCGGATCGGGCGAGGCGTCGAGCCAGCGGTCCTCGGGCATGGGGTCGGGCGGCGCGCCCAGCAGACCCTTGGCGCCCGCGGTGAGCACGATGCCCAGGTAGTGCGGGATGGTGCCCTCGGCCGCGGCCAGCTCGATCTGCTCGGTGGCCTTGCGGATGGCGACCGGGTCCGCCGTGGACAGCAGGGCCATGGGCCAGAGCAGGCCGTTGACGCCAGCGAACTGGATCTTCTGCTTCCGGCTCGTCTTCTTGAGGTCCTTGTGCGCGCGGGTCCAGGTGCTCAGGGCAGCCTTGCGCTGGCCGCGGAGCATCGAGATGCGGGCCAGATCGAAGGTCGCCTCGGGGCCCTCCATGTGGGCGAGCAGGCGCTTCGCGCCGTCGAAGTCGCCGCAGAGGATCAGGTGGCGCGCCCACGCGAGGGTCAGGGGCAGCGGGGCACCCTTCCGCTCGGCGCGCTCGCCGACCCACTGCATGGTCGTGCCGGTGGGCCGGTCGCCCAGCCGACGCTCCACCTGCTCCAGGGCCAGGGCGTCCGCGAGCTCGGTCTCGAGCGAGTCGAGCCACTCCCTGCGCACGGGCCCCACCACGGCCGAGGTGAGCGGCGGCGTCAGGTCGTCGTCCCAGTCCGCGGCCATCTGCGCGGCGCGCTTGAGGCACTTCGCGGGGTCGCCGGTGTACAGCTCGATGCGGAGGTTGCGCAGCGCGTGCAGGTCCGGCCCGCGCATGCGGCGGGTGCCGAAGGCCGTTCCCGGGGCCACGTCCGTGACCACCTGGCTGACCTTCTCGAACTCACCCCGGTCGATCAGCCCGCGGCAGATGCGCTCGTGCTGGCCTTCGGGGGCGTGAACCCAGCCGTCGACCCGGATCTGTCCGGCGCGCTCCATGGGCTTGAGCACCCCGACGAGGGTCTGCACGGTGTGGGGGAAGCGGCCGGCGCGGCGTACACCGATCTTGCGCAGTGCGTCGCACAGGTCGGCGTGGCTCAACCCGCCCAGGCCGACGCCCAGGAGGTTCAGGATTGCGGTCTCAGCGTTCTCGTTCATACGTCGTCTCTGTCCTGCGGCGTCCGCGGCAGGGCAAGGCCCCCGCGAACAAGCTGGGTCTCCGCGGCTGCACGCCGAGGACCCCACTTTCCGACACGGCACACGGCCGCCCTCGGGCTGCTCTCCGCGGCTTGCCACGGCGTCGTCGCCCCAAGCGGGCGTGCCGTGGTTGCGCTGCAGCCTCTCACTCACCGGCGGGACGAAGGCAACGAACTCCTCGGTGCGCTCCTCGGAGGGAGCACGAGAGAGCCGGCGGTGCCGTCCGCGCGCGGTGAAATCAGGTAGTAGCCGAACCGGCCGCTCGACACCAGGGGAGGTGGGCGGCAAGTGCGCACGGGACGCCCCCCGCGGGGGGCGCGCAGGCTCGACTCAGGGCGATCAGAGCGACAGCGCGCCCATCGTGAAGAAGAAGCACGAGTCCCTGTTCGGAGCCTGTGCAATGCCTTTCTTTGTGGCCGCGCGGCGAATGTGGCCGTTTGCGGCGATTTGGGGCCGAATCCGTAACAGGCGTAACAGGGGAGGGGACGGTTTCGACTTTCTCCGGAAGAAGCGGCGGTCATCCGCCGGCCGGAATCGCAGATGGTCTCTTCTTGCGGTGCGACCCTTCGGGGTGTGGCCGCCGACCAGCCGATCCGGATCGGCTCCGGGCCGGGCGTGTCCCGGGGGATGGCGTGCCGGAGGGCCAAGGTGCCGTGGCCCACGAGGGGGGAAGGCACCCCGGGCAGGTCGAGTGGCCGACCCGCCGCCGATGGCCAGACGGACCACGCCCTCGGACGAGAGAGCAGCGGTCCCCCTGCTGGCTTCCGCGAGGGGCCGCCCCCGCGCGAGAAACCGGAGGGCGAGCGGCATCCGCCGAATCCGTTGTGTGCGGACGTACACCCGCGGCTGCCCTCGCCAGGACCCGGCCGGGGGAGCGCACCCGCCCGGTGGCCGTTGTAGCCGGCCACGACCATGCTCCCCCCCGACGCCCTCCGCACCACAGACATGGGACCACCCCCGCGCCACAAACATGGGACCACCCCCTGGCGCCTGAAGCCTCGCTCTGCGACGCCGCCCTCCGACACCGAAGTCGGAGAGGCACTTGGCATACCGGGAGCTGTTCGTGGTCGAGGTCCGCGAAGTCCTCAGGCTCTGGCAGAAGGGCTTCGGCTACCGCCGAGTCGCCACCCTCGCCGCGGTCGATCGCAAGACCGCCCGCCGGTACGTCGAGGGCGCCGCTGCCCTCGGTCTGGAGCGCAAGCCGAACGTCGAGATCACCGACGAGCTGATCGCCGCCCTCGTCACCGTCATCCGCCCCGGCCCCTCCTCCGCGCCAGGGACCATGCGCCTTCGCTGTCGCGACCACCGCGCGCTCATCGAAGGCTGGCTGGACGAGGGCTGCGAGGCCCCGAAGATCCAGCGCCTGCTGACTCGCCACAGCGGCGTCGTGGTGCCGCAGCGCACGGTCCAGCGTCTCATCGCAGAGGAGCTCGGCCGCTCGCCGAGCCGCCCCTCGACAGTGCGCATCAAGGACCCGCCGCTCGGCCAGGTGCTCGAGGTGGACTTCGCCCAGCTCGGCTCTTTCGAGGACCTCGACTCGGGCCGGCGCCGCACCCTGCACGCCCTCATCTGCACCGCGGCGCGGAGCGGGATCACGGGCTGTCGTTCGGGTTGGCGGCAGCGCGGGCGAGGCGGGCCATGAGGTCTACGAGGTGATCAGCCGAGGGCGCGCGGGTTCCCATCGGGAGCCCTCGACGGACTTCAACGAGGTCCCGCGGGGGCGCAGCCGTGCGGTGCTCTGCATCGACCCGACGGACATGAGCGGCCGGGCTAGGTCGGTGGTCGAACCAGACCAGCGTGTGGGTGGAGTGGGCCACCTGTTCGTGGCCGATTGTGTTCAGAAGCTCGAGGCGCATGCCCGGGGTGGTGGTGTCGCCGGCATGGAACGAAGTCGCGTCCTCGGGGATCGAAGAGTGGCGGGCAGCATCCATGGCCGTCGCCACCCGGGCGGGGGCGGGGGCCAGAGCGAGGGCCGCCCTCTCCGTGCCGCGCCCGGTGTCCCTCGGCTCGACCTGCCCGACGTAGGCGAGGGCTTGCTCGTGCAGGGTGCGCGGTGGAAAGGGGGTCTGGTGGAAGGCGGCCTCGACCTCTTCGCGCAGCCAAGCCCCGCTCACGAGCACCGGCAGGGAGCTCCAGGAGACATTGGCCGAGGAGCGGGTGCGAAGGCGGCCCGCGGGAGGCAGATCGTGTGGGTGGTGGAGGAAGATCCAGGTGCCGCGGGCCTCGAGGGCCTGGAGAACGCGACGAAAGTGGGCGTCGAGGGTGTCGAAGGAGAGGCCGAGGGCGCGCGCGAGCCGGCCGAGCAGGCCCGTGTGGGGGAGCGTGAGGCCGCCTTCGACGTCGCAGAGCTCCTCGTCGGCCAGCGAGGTGGCAGCGGCCAGTTCCTCACGAGAGAACCCAGCCTGGATGCGCAGCAGTCGCAGGACGTGGCCGGAGAGAAGGGGGAAGTGGACGCAGCGGTCGTAGTGTTCCGCAGGGCGGGGTGGGGTCGAGTTTGAGTCCCTGGCGGGGGGGCCATCGTCGGACTTCGCGGGCACGTCGGGCTCCCAGGGCAGGGGTCGCTGGAACAATCGGTCACGCTCACGGAGGCAGGAGCGAGGCGGCATGCGAGCCTGCCCACGCCGTGAGGCCGTTGGAGGGCGAGGTCCGTCTCGTCGAGCCGAAGCTGTTGGTCGTGCCGGCGCCGGAGCACGGCTTGGGGCAACGCCGACTGGGTGACGTGGTCCTGTGGGCCAGGAAGACGGTCTGGAGGACATGGCCGAGCCGGGCGGAGTGTCGCCGTGTCGGCGCCCGTGGGTGGGCCGAGGAAGCCGGACGAGCGCCTCGAACCGCCGCGCGGGTTGAGGGGCAGTTGCGGGTACATTCCAGGCTGGCTTGATCGACGGACCACACAGGGAGTGTTGACCGATTAGCGAATGGTGACAATAAGGCATGGGATCTAATACGATCCCGGCGTCCCGGGGCAGAGCCGTAGGCCAGCAGGACGGGACACGGAGCTGCTGTGGATGCCGCGACAACTCGGATTGATGCGCTGCGCGCCCGGGCATTCGGTCTTCTTCTCGGCGCGCTGCGGCGCCGCGCAGGCCTCAATCAGGCCACCCTCGCGGAGGCCTGGGGAGTCAGCGTGCCCACAGTGAAGCGCTCGGAGGCCGGGCGTAGCCAACCGCCACTGGACGCCTTCCTCCGACTTGCAGGCGCACTTGGAGTCCCCGCAGGCCGACTGGTGGATCTGGTCGAGGCCCTGGCGGCGGAACTCGCTGCCAAGTACGAGGGAGCCCTTCCGGGCACCCGGCGCAGGCGCCTGGGTAGTCCCCTGGAGGCCTTCGTCGAAGGCTGGCTCGGCTCGATGCCGTGGGTGCCCGTGGCCGGCTCCGGGATTCTGGCAAGTTGGCCGCGGCTCCCTGCAGGTTCTGTCCTGGCCAACCCGGACGGGGGGATCGGCTCGCAGACGAAGCTCGGGGCCCAGGCCCCGTGGGTCGAACCCTCGGGACAGGCGGTGACTGAGGGGGGTGCGCGGGAGCGGTTCGGTGATCTCGAGGCGGAGGTCGCGGTGGCGCTCTTCGGAGCTCTGCGCGAGGGCCGTCCTCGGGTGGGAGCGCGGATCCCTCCGGGCGTGGAGTCGGGCCACATCGCGGTCCGCCTGGCCGCCCTGGGCGCCGCCCAGGGGATCGAGCTGACGCCGTTGCTGTACGTGGCTAGCAGAGCCTCGGGACGCTCCGCCTTCATCTCGGCGGCCCGGAGTCGTCTTCCCCAGCATTCCTCCGCTGCGGTCGCCGACCACGGACTCCCCACCCGGGTGGCTCTGGCGTGCTGCTCCGCGGACGCGGCCCAGGGCCTGCTGCACTCCGCCTCGGAGGAGGACGGCTGGTGCACGATCGTGATCGACGGGATGCCCGATGCCGAGCGCCTGGGCCTCACCGCCAA
>JAJDAI010001027.1 GCA_029261955.1 Deltaproteobacteria bacterium
GTGACCTCGGCCCAGGAGCTGCTCGCCAGCATGGTCAGCCGCCTGCAGCGGCCCGTGTGGGTGAAGGCGCTCCGCGAGGCGGGGCTGCCGGAGTCGAAGGTCGACCAGATCTCCGATGCGATCGCCGGCAACTACGTGCCCTGGCAGGAGGCCAGCTTCCCCGGCCTGCTCGGCAACGTCGTGGCCGGGCGCATCGCGAACCGCCTGGACCTCGGCGGCACCAACTGCGTGACGGACGCGGCCTGCGCGTCGACGTTCTCGGCGCTGTCCATGGCGGCCAACGAGCTGTACCTGGGCGACTCGGACATGGTCGTGGTCGGCGGTGTCGACACGATGAACGACATCTTCATGTACATGTGCTTCAGCAAGACGCCGGCGCTGAGCGCGTCGGGGGACTGCAGGCCCTTCTCGGACCAGGCGGACGGCACGATGCTGGGCGAGGGCCTGGGCATGGTCGCGCTGAAGCGCCTGGACGACGCGGAGCGCGACGGCGACCGCATCTACGGCGTGATCCGCGGGGTCGGCGCCAGCTCCGATGGCGGCTCGACCGCGGTCTACGCGCCCGTCTCGGCGGGGCAGGCCCAGGCGCTGCACCGCGCCTACGAGCGGGCGGGCTTCGGGCCCGAGACCATCGAGCTCGTCGAGGCTCACGGCACCGGCACGAAGGCCGGTGACGCGGCCGAGTTCGCGGGCTTGCGCACGGTGTTCGAGGGCAGCGGGCGTGAGGACCCGCAGTGGTGCGCGCTGGGCTCCGTGAAGTCCCAGATGGGCCACAGCAAGGCGGCGGCGGGGGCGGCCGGCTTGTTCAAGGCGGTGATGGCGCTGCACCACAAGGTGCTGCCGCCCACGATCAAGGTCGATCGACCGAACCCGAAGCTCGAGATCGAGACCAGCCCCTTCCACATCAACACCCTGGCGCGCCCCTGGATCCGCGGCTCCGACCACCCGCGGCGTGCGGGCGTGAGCGCCTTCGGCTTCGGCGGATCGAACTTCCATGTGGCCCTGGAGGAGTACACCGGGGACGGTGAGAGGGCGCTGCGCAAGCGGACCGCGGGCTGGGAGCTGGTGCTCCTGTCGGCGGGAACGCCTTCGGAGCTGGTCTCCCGGCTGCGTGAGTTGGCGGGCCAGGACCTGCCGGAGGGGACGCTCGCGTGGATCGCCCAGACCGCGGCTTGGGACGGGACTCACGGTGCGCGGGTCTCGCTGCTGGCGAGCGACGAAGAGGACCTGCGGAGCAAGCTCGAGCAGGCGGCGAAGACCATCCAGGGGGCGCCGGATTCGGGCTTCTCCACGCCGACCGGCCTGCACTACGGCGTCGGGCCGAAGGCTGGCGACGTCGCCTTCCTGTTCCCCGGGCAGGGCAGCCAGTACGTGGGCATGGGCGCCGAGCTCGCGATGGGCTTTGCCTCCGCGCGGCAGCCCTGGGACGCGGCGGCGGACCTGGACCTCCAGGGGGGGCGCCTGCACGACGTCGTCTTCCCGCGACCCGCCTTCACCGACACGGACCGTGAGTCCCAGGCCGAGCTGCTCACGCAGACCGAGTGGGCCCAGCCCGCCATCGTCTGCGCGAGCCTCGGTGTGCTGGCACTGCTGCAGGACGTGGGCGTGCACCCGGCGATGGTCGGTGGCCACAGCCTGGGCGAAGTCACCGCCCTGCACGCCTCGGGTGTCGTCGGTGCGACCGACGTCGTCGCGGCGGCCCGCAAGCGGGGCGAGCTGATGGCGGAGGCGGCCCGCAGCCCGGGCGCCATGACCGCCGCCAGCGCCTCGGTGGAGCGCGTGCGTGAGCTCGTGAGCAGCCAGGGCCTGGACGTCGCGATCGCCAACCACAACAGCCCCACGCAGGTGGTGCTGTCCGGCAGCGTCCCGGGCATCGAGGCGGCCGAGACCGCGCTGTCGGGGGAGGGCATCACCGCCCGTCGCCTGCCCGTGGCCACGGCCTTCCATTCGTCGATCGTCGCCGCTGCGAGCGTGCCCCTGCGTGAGGCCCTGGCCCTGGTGGAGTTCGGCGAGCCCACGCGACCGACCTGGTCCAACGCCTCCGCCGAGCCCTACGAAGGGGGCGGCGATGCGGCCCGCGATCGGCTCGCGTCGGCCGTGTCCGAGCCGGTCCGTTTCGTGGAGATGATCGAGGGGATGTACGCCTCAGGTGCGCGCACCTTCGTCGAGGTGGGGCCCGGCTCGGTCTTGACCGGCCTGGTCGGGCGGATCCTCGGGGATCGGCCTCACGTTGCCGTGTCCACGGACCGCAAGGGGCGCGACGGCGTGCGCGCGTTGCTCGATGCCCTGGGTCGCCTCGCGGCCTCGGGCGTGGCCATCGACCTGGACGCGCTCTGGGCCGAATACGGATCGGTCGACGACCCGGCCGCCCGCACGAAGCCGCGCCTCGCGGTGTCGATCAACGGCGCCAACAACGGCAAGCCCTACCCGCCCGTCGGCGGCAGCGCGGCCCTGCCCAAGCCCAACCCCGAGGTCGTCGAGCCCTCGCCCTTCACCCCCTCCCCGAGCTCCCAGGCCCCGATGACCCAGCGCTCTGCTCCCCCCGTGCCGGCGCCGATGCCGGCTCCCTCCGCCGCGGCGGCTCCTGTTGCTGCGCCGGCCCAGGCCTTCGCGTCGCCCCAGGCTTTCGCGCCGGCCGTGAGTCCCGTGACTCACGCCGCTCCCGTGAGCCACGCAGCGGGTGTGCCAGCGGGTTGGATCGAGGCCTGGCAGGAGGCACAGCGCCAGACGGCCGACGCGCACGCGGCCTTCCAGGTGGCGATGACCCAGTCCCACGCGTCCTACCTGGACGCGGCGCAGGCGAGCTTCATGGGTCTGACGACCCTCGCCGGCCCGCAGCTGCCCGCGGCCCCGGCCTGGGCTGCTCCGGCTCCGCAGGTCGCCGCTCCGCCCGCCTG
>JAJDAI010001028.1 GCA_029261955.1 Deltaproteobacteria bacterium
CGCAGCCAGCGCCGCGACTGCAAGGACGAGGGGGACCCCGACTGCGCCTGGTACTGGTTCGACTTCGACCAGCCCGTCATCTTCGACGTCGTCGCCAGCTACGGCCTGCCCTACGGCTTCCGCATCGGCGCGCGCTTCCGCTACGTCTCCGGCAACCCCGAGACGCCGATCGTCAACTCGATCTACGACGCGGACACCAACAACTACGTCCCGCTCTCGGGCGAGTACAACAGCGAGCGCCTGCCGGCCTTCCACGCGCTCGACATCCGCATCGACAAGGACATCAACTTCCGGCGCTGGAAGCTGACGGTCTACCTGGACCTGATGAACGTCTACAACAACAAGAACCCCGAGTCCCGGGTCCACAACTTCGACTACACGGAGCAGACCTTCCTCTACGGCCTGCCCATCCTGCCCAACATGGGCTTCAAGGCTCAGTTCTGATGGCCCGGCTCCTCCTGGCGCTGCTGCTGCTGAGCGGCTGCAACCTGACGGACCTGACGCCCGCCTCGGAGGTCGTGCGCGTGCGCGTGGCGGCGATCAAGGCCACCCCTGCCGAGATCTCGCTGGGTGAAAGCACGACGCTCGAGGCGCTGCTCGTGCACCCCCGCGGAGAGGCGCCCGACCTTGGCGCCATCTGGTTCGCCTGCCTGGAGAGCGGCGGCGCCACGGGCTGCCTGGGCCTGAACTTCGGCTCCGTGACCGGCGGAGACGACGATGACGATGACTCTGCCGCCGCCCTGGACCCGACGGACTTCCAGTTCGGCGTCGGCGAGACCTTCGACTACGCCGCCACGGGCCGCTTCATCGAGGACGCCTGGGCGGAGCTGGACCCCGAAGACCGGGTCGAGGGGCTGTCGGTCCTGATCAGCGTCAACTTCGTGCAGAAGACCAACGAGGAGCTCCAGACGATGCTCTTCGACCTCGGGGCGGCGCAACAAGCCGGCGACGACGACGAGCTGGAGCGGCTGGGCGACGAGTTCGCGGGCCTGCTCGAGAACGGCATCAACGCGGCCCGCCGCATCATCGTCAGCGACAAGACCGCGGACGAGCCCGACCCGGTGACCTGCGCCGTCCAGGAGCTGGCGCCCAACGTGAACCCCACGCTCTCTGGCCTGCTGCTCCACACGGCCGAGGAGGGCCGGGACGCGGGCTTCCCCGTGGGGCAGGTCACCTTCGTGGACCCCGAGGCCGAGGTCACCCTGCGGCCGGTCCTGGACGAGCAGTCGGTGGAGGACTACCTCTACATCGACCGCGACGACGAGACCCAGTGCCGCGCGGAGACGCCCTACTTCGCCTGGCTGACGAACGGCCCGGGCCTGGACAAGTCCAACACCTTCATCGCGGACGCCGAGGACCTGGACGAGGTCGTGGGCCGGGCGAAGGTGAACTCGTTGGTGCTTCCGGCGCGCGACGACTTCGATCTGCCCGTGGACCTGTGGGTCGTGGTTCGCGACCGCCGAGGCGGCGTCGACTGGGCCCGGTGGAGCTTCCGCCCCACGGCCCAGTAGGGCTCAGCCCTCGTCGCCGGACGACTTCTTGTTCACGCGCACCATCTTGCTGTAGGCGGTGGCGAAGTCGGTGCAGCGAGCCCCGCTGAGCGCCATGCCCGAGCTGCAGCCCCAGCCGTAGGGCACCGCGATCCGCATGATGGATCCCGTGTTCTCGGGGGTGGGCACGAAGGTCAGCGTGTGGGTCCCCGTCTTGACCTCGACCGCCTGCCCCTCGGACACGCAGTGCTCGGCGCGGCTCGGGATGTACTGCTCCGCGACGAACAACTCGACCTGGTACGAGGCGCAACCGGCGAGAAAAATCGAGTCCTTGCGGGAGTTCTGGACGGTGATTTCGACCGTGTCCCCCGGCACATACAGCGAGCGGCTCGTGGTGACGGTGACACCATCGGGGCCGGCCACCGCATCGCGCGCCGAAGCGGGCAAGATCACCAGACAGGCCAACAGGAGCAACAGGTTCCGCAAGGTCATGGACAACGATCCCCTCGTCCGCGCGTCGGCTGGACGGCCGCCATTGTAGCCACACGCCCCGGCCATCGCGGCGCCCGGACCCTCTGGGTCGCCCGGGCAGCGGCCGTTTCGGCCTCGATCGGGGGACAGATCCCCCCAAGGGCCCGTGACTCCTTGTCTTGACACGCTTTCTGCCGGGTTGGTAGAAACCTGCGCGACAAGGCGAGGGCCCGGTCGGCCGGTCGCGCCCCGGCGAGTCGGACCCACCCCAAGATCGTCGAAACCGTTCAGCGCCTCCGCTGTCAAGGAAACGAGCATCCGTGCATCACCTGCCCTCTCGGAGCCTGGCATGACCGCCTTGCGATGCCTCTTGGTGGCCCTGCTCGCCACCACGTTCTTTGTCGCCGCCCCGCCTCGGGCTGCGCAGGCTCAAGACGACGCCGCCGGGACCATCGTCCCGACGCGCGCGCCCAAAGAGAAGCGCAACGTCCTGGTGCGGAACAAGTACTTCATCAAGAAGGGTCGCCTGGAGATCACGCCGACCTTCGGCCTGGTCACCGACAACCCGATGAACAACGAGGTCTGGGCTGGCGCCGGCTTCACCTACCACTTCTCGGACCGCATCGGCCTCGAAGGGTTCTTCACCTACGCCTTCCTGACCGGCACCGCGAACAGCAAGCCCCTCGCGAAGGCGGTGCTCGACCTGCTCGAGACCGACGAGCTCATCGAGTCGACCGACCCCGGGATGATGGCGACCGCGTCGCTGGTCCTGACCCCGATGTACGGGAAGATCAACCCCTTCGGCTCCGCGGTCATCAACCTCGACTTCTACTTCGTGCTGGGCCTCGGCTACGCCAACGAGCAGATCGAGATGCTGGGCATGCCCGACAAGGCGACGCGCCAGCTTCAGCTCGGCGTCGAGCCCGTCGTGAACCACCTGTTCATGGGCCACCTCGGCTTCGGCGTGAACGTCTACCTGACGAAGTTCCTGAGCTTCAAGGTGGACGCTCGGCTGCACCTCACCGGTGACCAGGTGCTCGACTACGACGAGGTGGCAGAC
>JAJDAI010001029.1 GCA_029261955.1 Deltaproteobacteria bacterium
CATCTCTGGCGGTTCCGTCCATCCGCCCGGTTCAGCGATGAACGCCGGTACTTTGCGCGCGAGGGAGACCGCGTTGCGGGACGGGGCAGCGAGCGCGATCAGTTTCGCCTCGAGTGGGACGCTACCGGCGGCCTCGATGTAGAAGGCGCTCTTCATGGGCGGCACGGTCAGGCCGTCCACCTCGCCGGTGATCAGGTTGGTGCAGCCGGTGGCGGCCAGCGCGGGCAGCAGAAGCAGAGCTGTGAATCGCATCGTCATCCCCTTGTCGTCCGGACTTCGGCCGGCTCGATCCAGGGACGCCGCTCGACGCGCGGCTATTCGACGGCTGCGATCAATTCCCGAGGCGGGGCACCCAGGTCGGGGTGTGGTTGCCCTCGGTGATCGACTGACCGGGCAGCCACACGGGCGGCCGGCTCGGGTCGGTGCCGCTGGACGCGACGTTGAAGTCGATGGCGGTCACCCAGAGCTGGCTGATGTCGTCGGTCTGGTGTCCGTAGGAGCGCCGCGACGCCACCGCGAGCCAGCCGAAGTCGCCGGTGCTCGGCGCCCAGCGGGGCCAGGAGTTGGTGAGGTCGCCCGTGCCGTTCGCGTTGACCAGCTCGATGGCGGGCGTGCCCGAGACGTGCACCAGCATCATGTCCGCGGTGGGGTTGTCGTTGGACCAGTTCTGGCCGTCCTCGGTGGGCACGGGGCTCGCCCGGTTGAAGGCGATCCACTCCGAGTCGGGGCTGAAGGTCGGGTAGTAGTAGGTCTCGTTGCTGCCCGAGGCCGCCAGCAGCGTCTCGTTGCTGAAGCCGCTGCCGTTCCAGGTCTGCTTGTAGAGGTCGCAGTCCGCCGCACCGAGCGCGCTCGCGCCCCCGTCGCAGGACGAGTAGACGAGCGTCGTGCCGTCGGGAGACCAGGTGGGGTGCGTCGCGCTGCCCGCGGGGGTGCTGACGGTCCCCATGCTCGCGCCCGTCTGGGCGTTGAAGAGCGTCAGGCCACCGAAGAGGCTGCCGGCCACGACGCGGGTGCCGTCCTCGTTCAAGGCCGCGTAGTCGCCGCTCATGCTGGCGATGACGGTGCCCGGGTTCGCCAGGTCGATGATGTTGGTCGTGCCCGGGAAGTCGGGGCCGTAGGACATCCGCGTCGGGTTGTTCAGGTTCACGTTGTGGCAGCCGTGGCAGATGAAGCCCGGCAGGCTGACCAGCGAGTTGCCCGTGGCGTCCAGGTCGATCTGCTTCGTGATCGGCGGCGCCCAGTAGATGACGAGGCCGTTGATCGAGAAGTCCGTGACCTCCGTCGTCGACGCGATGCCCGAGGTGCAGAGGCTCCCGCTGAAGGTGTTCCCGGTCCAGTTGCCCGTTGCGATCGTCATCTCGATCTCGGTGCCCGGGTCCAGGAAGGTCAGCGCGTTCCACATCTCCTCGGTCGGCTGGTACTCGTCGCTGGCCGTGTAGACGTTGAAGGTGTTGAAGGTGCTGCTGAGCGTGAGGCGGTGCATGTTCCCGTTGCCGCCAGCCCACTGGATCAAGGGCGGGTTGAAGGAGCCGGGCATCGCCGAGTCGTGCAGCGGGTAGACCACGGTCGCCGCGCAGGAGGGGCTGACGGTCGTGGTCGTGCTGTCGGCTTCGGAGGGCACGTCGGGGTCGCCGCTCTCGTTCACGTCGCCGGTGAAGGCGATCTCGATCTCGCACTCGTCGGTGCGACCCAGGCGCCAGGCCTGGACGATCGTGAGGCCGCCGTGCGTCGACGGGGTCGTGTAGAGGCCGCTGGCGCTCACCGTGCCGCCGCCCTGGGCGACAGACCAGCTGATCTGGTCGGCGGGCTCCCAGCCAGTCCCCAGGTTCATCTCCGCGCTCAGCTGCACCTGCGCCGTGTTGCCGCTGGTGATGGAGACCGCGCTGCTCGAGGGGGAGCAGCTGACCGGGTCGCCCGGGGCGGTGTCGTCGTCGTCCGCGGCGTCGTCGTCATCCGCGCCGTCGTCGTCGTCTGCGGCGTCGTCGTCGTCTGCCCCGTCGTCGTCGTCGGCCGCGTCGTCGTCGTCGGCCGCGTCGTCGTCGTCGATCTCGGGGCAGCTGCCCTGGCCGGCGCAGCCCTCGTCGTCGCAGTCGGTGTCGCCGTCGCCGTCGTTGTCGACGCCGTCGGTGCACTCGGCGGCGCCGTCGCCCTCCCAGGGATCGTTCTGATCGTCGTCGTCGCCCAGCCGCTGGTTGCAGGCGAAGAGGAGCGGGAGGAGCAGCAGGAACAGGGAGGGGGTGCGCATTGTGCGCATTCTTGCCTCAGGCCTGGGCCCCTTGGAAAGGGTCTTCGGCGATCCGCGGCTGGCGATCTCAGCCGAGCTCGCGCTCGATGGACTCGCCCAGGCGCTCACGGGCGTGGTCGCGAAGCGGCACGCCGTGGCCGCCCACGAGGTGGCTGAATTCCAGCGCGTGCAGGCGCTCGAAGTCGGGGCGCAGCGAGCTCCCCGCGGGGGTCATCTTCTTGCGCCAGGGCGGCCCCAGCTGGGCCGGCTTCATGAAGCCCATGAGGTGGGTCACCGCCTTGGCCACCACGGAGCAGCCCTCGGTGCTCTCCCAGTTCTGCACGCTGTCGCAGGTGATCAGCAGCCCGTGGCCGGTGTGCAGCAGGGCGCCTTCGGGCTTGTTGGTCAGCTCGAAGGTGAACAGCGCGCAGGCCGGGAAGGGCAGGTTCTCGTCGCTCAGGCGCTCGGCGATGGGTCGCCCGTGGCCGTTCTCGACCCCGGGCAGGGCCCACAGGACCGCGTCGTAGGTGTCGGCGTACCAGGCGTCGTCCATGCCGTGCATGCCGACGCGGACGACGTTGCGCACCGTGCCGAGGGCGTCCAGCTCCGCGCGTCCGGCGTCCGAGAGGCGGACCGCGTTGATGAGGGTGAGCTCGTCCCCGCTGCGCACCACGGTCATGCGCCGCGTCAGCCGAATCAGCGGGGCCAGGTCGGCGGATCCCTGGAGGGTCCAGACGTCGTCGAAGAGCGGCTCGAGGGAGCCGTGGGGCAGGAGATCGGGCAGGTCGTTGCTCATGGTTGGGATCCCTAGCAGCGTCCGCGCGCGGCGTCCCGCGGAGGGGGCGATGGGAATCCTCGAGCCGCCCCAGCTGTTTGC
>JAJDAI010001030.1 GCA_029261955.1 Deltaproteobacteria bacterium
CGACATCGATCTGCAGGAGTACGAGCGCGAACTGGAGTCTGCGGAGGCAGATCTTCGTGGCTCGGACCGCATCCTGGCGCTGATTCGAGAGAAGGACGACCTCAAGACACGGCGTGCTGCACTCCGCCTCAAGCGGACCGAGCTCGAGTCCACGCTTCGCGAGTTGAGCGCCGCGGCGTGGCAGGTCGTGGTGGGTCCTGCTCTCGATGACGCAATCGACGCTATGGAGCGTGAAGGGTCCGGGCTGCGTGAGGAGCGGGAGCGGCTCCAGGGCATGCGTACTGTCCGGTTGCAGCTAGAACATGCCCTTTCCGAAGGTGAGTGCCCGGTTTGCGGAGGCGGCGTCGATGACGCCCATGCTGAGGGCCTGCTTGCGGGCATGGCCGAGGGGGTCGATGGACGGCTGAAAGCCGTGCTGGAGAGCGTGCGGAACCTCGAGACTCGGCTCGACCGGCTTCGTAAGGTTCGCGCGCGGCCAGGAGCCAGTGAGTTCGAAGCAGCAGTTGATGCGTTCGAGAACCTGGAGGTCGATCTGGTCGAGATCGCCCAGGAGCTTGAGAACGTCAGCGAGTCCCTGGGCGATCAGGATCGCCCGGATCTCCGGAAGCTCTTCCTGCGCTCCCAGAACCTCGAGGAGCTCATCGACCGGACGAATGACAGAAGGCTCGCCACGGCCGACGAACTGGCAGCCGCCGAGGAGAACATCAAGCGGCTCGAGAAGAAGATCCGCCAACGCGGAGGCCAGCTGGACCCAGCTCTTGAGGCAAAGGCCGACCTCGTGAGGGGTCTACTTGCTGTCTTCGGGCAGGGTCTCGTCACCTACCGTCGAAGGCTGAAGGAGAAGGTGGAGGAGGAGGCTTCGCGGCTGTTCGGCCTGATGGGACACGAACCGGACTTCGACGGGCTTCGGATCAACGATCAGTATGGGCTCACGATCATCCACAAGGATGCGACTCCGGTGGCCTGGCGAGCGGCGGGGTTCGAGCACGTCGTCGCCCTCTCGCTCCTCGGTGCCCTCCAGCGGTGCGCGCCGATTCGCGGCCCCATCGTCATGGACTCCCCATTTGGCCGTCTGGACCCCGAGCATGTTCGAAACGTGATCGAGACGCTGCCTCAGATGAGCAGGCAGGTGCTCCTGCTTGTCTACGAAGGGGAAGTTGATCGGGATCTCGCCGCAGAGGTGCTCGGGCCGAAGCTGCTTGCAGAGAAGACGCTCTACAGGCATTCCGCCAGGCACACGGAAATCCGTGATCGGGAGGCGCAATGAAGTGGCGACGCACCCTGTCCGTGAAGGGCGAGAGCCTCAGGAGCACGCTGGATGCCCTGGAAGCGAGATTCCCGTTCAAGGAAAGCCAGGAGGTCGTCCGAGTCGCAATCGCCTACGCGATCCGGCGTGGCCTCGGGCCCGACGAACACGAGGCACCAGCTGGCAAAGATAGTGGAACGTGGAACACCGGGTCCATCGATCCCGACGGCTCACTTCGCGACGTCGTCACGGCTTTGTACCCGGAGGAAGCGGACCCCTACGAGTGCATGAACGCCCTCATGAACAGGGGGCTGTCAGCCTTGACGCTGGAACTCGAGGCGGGACGCCTCCATTCAGTTAGCGACCTGCTGCGGCCCGCCGGCAGCCCCGACAAGAGGTAGTTCTCCGGCCTCCCGTTGGGGCGGAGCCTCGCCCCCGGCGTGGGCTTCGAGGTACGCGCCCAGGTCAACGCCCATTTCCTTCCTGAGCATCTCCACCAGATCGCCCGCGGTGTCCAGGTCGACGTCGCCCACGAGGCGAAGGGCCGACATCGCCGCGTAGTCGCGGTGCTTCTCGAACGAGAGCCATCGGCGACCAGCGTTGCTGGCGACTTCGCCTGTGGTGTTGGACCCCGAGAAGATATCCAGGACTACATCGCCTGGCTCGGTCAGCATCTCGATGAAGAAGCGAGGCAGGTCGGCGGGAAACCGCGCCGGATGACTCGGGCTCCCAAGGCGCTCTTCGAGGGCCTTGCAGGTGTTCAGGTAGTAGGAGTTGCTTCGGCTATTTGGGTAGCTGAGGAGATTCGATGGGATCGCGCCGCCGTTGTCCTTCGCGAACTTGGCGCTGATCGAGTGCTCCGAAGGCCGGTCCTTCGGTGTGTAGTACTTCTTCGGGTCGGCCAGCAGGCGCTTCATCGCAGCCGAGTAGGGCACAAGAACACGCCTGACGTCGGCCTTTGGCGCTTCGCCGTTGGCGAACCACCACACCGTGTTCACGGAGTCCTTCACTCGGATCTTCCGCTTGTTCACCCACTCGATCGGGGAAGGGAGCTTCGACGGGTTGTGCCAGTAGAACTCCTCCGCGAGCCGATACTCAAGGCGGTCGCACCAGTCGATCAAGACCCGAAACTGGTGAAGCGACCGGAACGGCTCCCGCTTGCGGTACGCGCCGCCCACGTCCAGCACGAATGACCCTGTCTCCTTGAGGACCCGTCGTGCCGCCGCTCCGAACTGGCCCAGCCAGGCGACGTAGGCCTCCTGCTCCTCGTTCCCGTACGACTTCTTTCGCAGAAGGGGAAAGGGAGGACTGGTGACGATGAGGTCGATCGATCGGTCCGGCAGGGCGGCCAGGAGGTCGAGGGAGTCGCCCACAGCCTGCGCCCCGGTCGCGTTGCTGTAGAGGACGTGACCTGGCGGCAGAAGTTCAGACGGATGAGGCATCGGAGAACACGATACCGAGGCTGGGGGCTGGTGGGGCGATGCCGGCGACGCGGGCTCCTGGATCGAGGTCACGCGGACGGGGTTGGGGGCGGAACCAACTGGATTTGCCCCCGCAGCACCCCCGGCCTTCTGCCCCCCCTTGTGGGTCCTCCGAGCTGGGCCGAGGCGACCAGCCTTCTGACCCCCGTAGTCGGCCCTCTACTCGCTCGCTTCCAGAGGCGGCACTTCAGTGCGCGGCAGGACTCGAGCCGGCTCGATCGGTTTCCTACCGTCGATCTCGGACAGCTTCCGCTGCTGCTCCCCGACCGTTAGAGCGTCGCTCTCGCGGCCCATCCTTCGAAGGACATCCTCGAGCACGGCGGAGGTCAGCAACCTGGGCACCCAGGTCTTCGGCCTCGTCCTTCCGACCTCCGCGCGGAACTCGTCGAGCGATGGGAACCCAAGAAGGATCCCGACCGAGCGGTACTTGGGTTCCAGGCCTGCGCCAGCGCCCTCGGCTCGGGCTTGCAGCTCCCGCCGGGTATCGCGGAGCCTCCGACCAATGGGGGCGACAACGGCCTGTCGTTCCGAGGACCAGCTCCGAGCCTGTGCAGCGTAGGCCCGCGCCGGCTGGGCGCATCGCGCCGCCTCGTCCTTGGTCACGAAGTAGTGGTTGCTCCCCGGACTCGGGTTCGCAACCTGATCCACGACTACGAACTTCGAGGAGCACTGGCCGCAGTCGATCGCCACGCGATCGAGGCTCCTGTCCAGCCTGGTCATGAACGGGTAGTCGTTCTCGCTCCAGTGCTCCTCGACGGAACCTCCCCCGCAAGGGCATGCGCCCGCAGTCCTCGTCAAACGGTCTCGAGCCATCGCCGACCTCCAGGGGGAGGGAAGGAGGTAGTCACTGCAGCGATGCTGGTCAAGCCGAAGCTCGGCGGGCTGGCTGGGGCCAGTCGCCAGCCTCCCGCAGTCTCCGCCTCAACGTGTTCCGGCTGACACCCAGGATTCGGCTGGTTTCCTTCAGCGACCGGCCATCCTTCAACAACGCCAGCGCTGGCCGTAGGTCCAGCTCTACCTTCGGCCTCCCGCAGTGCTTCCCCGCCGCCTGCGCGCGCCGCACGCCAGCGACCACCCGCTCCCGGATCGTCTCCCGCTCCAGCTCCGAGATCGCGGCGATGATCGTGAACACCGCGCGCCCCATCGGCGTCGAGGTGTCCACCTGCTCCCGGAGCGAGAGGAAGTCCACGCCGAGGCACCGGAGCTCGTCGAGCGAGACCAGCAGGTGCTTCGTCGAGCGCGCGAAGCGGTCGAACCGCCACACCGCGACCAGGTCGAGACGCCCCGCACGGGCGTCGGCCATCATTCGGTCGAGGGCGGGGCGGCTGTCCTTCGCGCCCGAGACCCCGTCATCGACGTACTCGGTGGCCTGCCAGCCCCGCTGCTTCGCGACCAGCTGGAGCTCGTCGAGTTGGAGCCCCACGTCCTGACCGTGGCCGACGGTCGAGACGCGAGCGTAGAGAGCGGCGCGGAGGGGTCGTTCGGTCATGGGGAACTCCAGAGGTGGGTGGGTACGGCGACAGCGTTCCGGCGGAGGGCGGCGGCGAGCTCGGGCAGGGGATGGACTCCGGTCAGCAGCTCGAGCCCTCGGTGCGCGAGTGCGACGGCGGCGCCCACGGCCTCGGCGAGCTGCGGCGGGACCGCGTTGCCGACCTGGACGTAGCGGTCGTGGACCGAGCCCTGGAGCGGCCAGTCGGCAGGGAAGCCCTGGAGCGCGAGGCCCTCGGCCACGTCGATGCGGCGGATGCCGGCGACGAGGAAAGCCGTGTCGCTCGCGCGGTCGGGACCGCCGTTGAAGGTCCACTCGGGACCGTGGGCGCGGGTGCCCTTCTCCTCGGTCGTCGTCACCGTCGGCGCCGGCGCGTCCAGTCGCCACCGCTCGGCGCACGCCCGGCCGTAGTCCTCGTCGCAGGGGTAGCAGCGGCGTCGGTCGCACGTCGTCGGGTCGAGCAAGGTGTTGCCGATCGCTTCGCGCATCGTCACCCACGGGGCTCGGCCGAGGAGCTGCGCGTCCTCGTCGGTCGGATCAGCGTGGGTCGGCCGGGACGGGGTTCGGCTGAGCGGCAGCGGGCCCGCCCACAGGATCACGCGTCGACGGCGTTGGGGAGTGCCGTAGTCCGCCGCGTCGAGTCGCCAGGTCCCCACGAACTCGAAGCGCTCGCGGAGCTGCGGCAGGATTCGGTTCGCCCAGTAGCAGCCGACGCAGGCCCTGCCCGCCCCGCGGCGGTTGCAGCCGCGCCGGTGGCGGGTCCAGCCCAGGACGTTCTCGGCGAGCACCCAGGTCGGGCTCAGCGCGTCGATGGCGACGAAGGTCGCGGGCCACCCGTCACGCTTGTCGCCTGCCCCGCGCCGCTTCCCCGCTTGCGAGCCCGGCTGGCAGGGCGGCGAGGCCCACAACAGGTCAACGTCGTCGGTCCACGGCGACCAGTCCACGTCGTAGACGTCGGCCTCCAGCGCGGGAAGACCCGCCGCCCGCAACGTCGCGACAGCCGCCGGCATCCGGTCAATGCAAGCGAGGTGCTCCCAGCCAGCGCGCTTGAGGCCGAGGGCAGCGCCGCCGACCCCAGCGAACAGCTCGAGCACCGTGCCGACCGTGCCGTTCACCGCCCAGCTCCACGTCTTCGGTCCAACGCGCCCTGCACCAGCCCGCGGAGATGGCTCCGGTGGCGTCCAACGAACCCGGCGAGGTAGTCCGGCTCGACGCCGTCCGGGGGCGACGACCGCACCGCAGCGACGGCCAGATCGATCACCCGATCCGCGGTGTCCCCCACCCGACAGGACGGGCAGTTCTCGTCGGCTGCTGCCGCCACGCGGGCGCTCTCGGCCTGGGCTTCA
>JAJDAI010000104.1 GCA_029261955.1 Deltaproteobacteria bacterium
ATCATCGACGCGCTCGATCTGGGCAACGGCCACGTGAAGTTCGGCTGCAGCAACAGCGCGATGCAGGACTGGCTCGCCGGTCTGTAGGCGCACACACAGGGGAGCCGCGCGCTCCCCGAGAGGCACGGGCCACGGCGTCGGACTCCGGCGTCGTGGCCTGGCGCTTGGGGCGGGAAGCTGGCCCCGCGATGGCACGAGCCTTGCGTTACTTGAAGCTGCCTGAGCAAGCGCTCACCAGGAGGAATCATGCAAGCCAACGCCTGGATCGTCGTCGCCGACTCGTCCCGAGCTCGAATCCTGAAGTCGGCCCCCGCCAACGGACAGATGGAGGTCGTCGCGAGCCTGGTCCACCCCGAGAGCCGCTTGAAGGACACCGAGCTGATCTCCGATCGCCCGGGTCGGGTGCACGGGGGGCCGGCCGGCCCGAAGTCCGGCGCTGACTCCGGCTCCGAGAGCGCTCACGACCGCGAAGCGGATCGCTTCTCGCGGGAGGTCGTCCAGGAGCTCCAGAAGGGCTCGGATCGGCACGACTTCGACTCGCTCGTGCTCGTCGCGCCGCCGCGCTTCCTCGGACGCCTGCGCAGCCACCTCGGCCCGCTGGAGTCCGCCGTGACCGAGACCCTGGCCCTCGACCTGACCCAGGTGCGTGACCTGGACCTGCCCGACGCCATCGCGCGCGGTCGCTGAGTCCGCGAACTAGAGGCGCATGCGATCCCCGGGGGCCGGCACGTCGACCCTCGGGAATCCGCGCTGCTCCAGCATCCCTCGCAGGACCTCCTGGGCCTCGGGCTCCCCGTGCACCAGCGCGATGCGGCGCAGCGGACCGCGCTCGCGCACCGCCTCGGCGAACTCGATCAGGTCCTTCTGATCTGCGTGCGCGCTGAAGCCCTGCAGGCTCAGGACCTCCGCCCGTCGATCCAGGTTCATGCCGAAGACCCGCACCTCGCCCCGGCGCTCCACCAGGCGTCGGCCGAGCGTGTGCTGGGCCTGGAAGCCGACGAAGAGCACGGTGTGGCGCGGGTCGCTGACCAGCGCCTTGAGGTGGTGCAGCACCCGCCCGCCCTCGCACATGCCGCTGGCCGAGATGATGATCGACGGCGCGGGGTCCGCCGTGATGGCCATCGACTCCTCGACCCCGGCGACGTAGGTCAGGCCGTCGAAGGAGAAGGGCGAGTCGCCCCCTCGGAGCATCGCGTAGACCTCCTCGTCGTAGCAGTCGGGGTGGAGCTTGAAGACCTCGGTGATCTTCACGGTCAGTGGCGAGTCCACGTAGACCGGGATGCGCGGCAGGCGACCGGAGCGCTGCAGCCGCTTGAGCGCCAGGACCACCTCCTGCGCGCGCTCCAGGGCGAAGGACGGGATCAGCAGCTTGCCGCCGCGCTCCACGGCCCGCTCGACCGCCTCGAGCAGGGCGTCGTCCATGCGCTCCATGGAGTCGTGCAGCCGATCGCCGTAGGTGCTCTCCATGAGCAGCGCGTGCACGCCCTCGGGGACCGCCGGGTCGCGAAGCAGCGGCAGCCCCTTGCGCCCCAGGTCCCCCGTGAAGGCCAGGCGCATCACCTGCTCGTCCTCGTCGATGTCGAGCACCACGATGGCGCTGCCGAGCACGTGCCCGGCGTCCAGCAGGCGCAGCGTGATCCCCGGCGCGATCACCCGCGACGAGCGGTAGGGCAGGGGCACCATGCGGCCCACGGCGCCGGTGACGTCGTGCACCGAGTACAGCGGATCGACGGGCTCCATGTCGCTCTTGCCGCGCTCGATCTGCCGCTGGATGAAGCGCGCATCCGAGGCCTGGATCATCGCCGCATCGGTGAGCATCGGCACGCAGAGGTCCCGCGTCGCCGGCGTCAGGTGGATGTCCCCGCGGTAGCCCCCCTTGTAGAGCATCGGCAGGGCGCCGCTGTGGTCGATGTGGGCGTGGGACAGCACGACCGCGTCCAGCTCCGAGATGGGCACGCCCAGCTCCCGGTTGCGCTCGAAGGACTCGGCTCGGCGGCCCTGGAAGAGGCCGCAGTCGAGCAGCACGGTGGCCTTCGAGGTGCGGAGCAGGTGCTTCGACCCGGTGACTGTCTGGGCGGCGCCGACAAACTCGAGTTCGATCATGACTCCTCCAGAGGCGTGCGCTGATCGAGCCTAGATCGTCTCACGTGACGCGAGTAGCGGCAGGACGGGGGGCGCCGCCGCCTGCCGCGCTAGGCAACGGGGGGCAGCCGCGCCCAGGTGTTCTCCTGCGAGCTGCGCCCCCGAAGCGGCATCACCCACATCTGGTAGAGCGCCGTCACGATCATCAGCCCCGACGCGGCGTTGTAGGCGAAGCCCCCGATCATCGTGAGGAAGGCGAAGCTCGGGAACCACTTCGTGAGCCACCAGGCCAGGATGTCGATGAGCAGGAAGGCGAAGGGCGTGCCGATCAGCAGCGCCTTCAGCCAGCTCGGCAGCCCGACCGCGAGGCTGAAGATGATGCAGACGAAGAAGAAGATGAACGCGATGCCGAACAGGTGGATGTGGGACACGCGGGTCAGCGAGTGGATGCTCGCGCCCTCGTCGATGGCGGCGTAGGGCTCCACCCCGGCGTAGCTGCGGAAGTCGGCCAGGCCCGGGATCGTGCCGTGGCACTTCACGCAGTTGCTCGCGAAGACGGCGCCGATCTGGCTGTCCCAGACGGGCTCGGGCGAGCCCGACTCCACCCACTTGATGATGGCGGCCTTGTCGGCGGTGTTCGCCTTGTCGGACATCGTGCCGTCGAGCTTGGCCGCGAGGCGGCTGTCGCTGCGGTTGCCGTAGTAGCTGTAGACGATGTCGTCCTTCGACAGCCCGAGCTTGCCGTCGGCCATGCCGTGGGTGAGCAGGATCTGCAGGCCGGACATCAGCAGGCCGACGCTGACCACGAGCAGGTAGCCGGTGAAGAGCACGCGCAGCGACAGGCTGAGGGCGGGCAGGTTCAGGGCGAAGGGGCGTTCGGTCATGCGGTCTCCCGGGGCGGCGCGATCGGCGGGAGACTAGAGCGGAATCGGAGGGTCGCCCACGCAGCGCAACGCTGCATCCCCTGAAAGATCGGGGGCCGCCGGGCGTAGGTTCTGCACCCGTGAGTCTGCTCCGCCCCCACCGACCCTCCGAGTCGAGTCCGTCTCTGAGCGGACCGGGTCGGATCGCCGTCGCCCTCAGCTTCGGGCCGCTGCTCGCCATGCTGGCGATGTTCTTCTTCCCCATGGACCACTTCAGCCTGCAGAAGACCCTGCTCGGGCTCAGCGTGGTCCCCGCCCTGCTGATCTGGATGCGCAGCACCGGCCGGCTGAGCCTGCGCGGCGCCCGCGACGCCGAGGAGCTGGCTCGGTTCGAGGCCTCGATGGGCCTGCACCCGGGCGGCCTGCCCGCGGGCGAGCACGGCGACTCGCTGTGGCGGCCTCACGGCCAGATCACCGTCTCCGTCAGCGCCGCCCAGCGCATGGTGGAGCCCGATCTGGACCTGCTCATCGATCTGGGCGGCGCGCTGAAGGACATCTCGCTGCAGCCGTCGCTGCCGGCGCTGGTCGGTCTGCGACTCGGGGACCCCGCCTTCGACGAGGCCGTGTTCGTCCGGGGGCCCTCGGCCCAGCTGCGCGCCCTGCTGCACGGGCCCAACCGCACGCTCGTGCGGCGCTTCGTGCAGGACCTGGAGGGTTCGCTGAGCGACGGGCGGATCCGCGTGCGCCTGCGCCGACGCCGGCGGATCATCGGGCGCGACCGCAGCTCCCGCGGCGTCGACCTCGTGGTGACCCAGGCCCTGGAGCTGGTGGACGCGCTGCTGGCGCGGCAGGCGGACGTGCCCGGCTGCTTGCGCGAGGTGGCGCTGCAGGACCCGGTGGCGGCGGTCGCGGCTGGCGCGGCCCGGCAGCTGCTGGCGCTCGGCGGCCCCGAAGCGGCCACCCTCACCCGCGAGCTGCTCGACGACCCGCGCCCGGAGCTCGCCCTGATCGGCGCGCAGGCCGTCGGCCAGGAGGGGGCAGCGGTGCTGCGCGCCCTGGTGTCGAAGCCTGGCGTGTCCTCGGCCGTGCGCGCCCAGGCGGTCTCGGCCCTCACCCTGCTGAAGGACGAGCGCGCGACCGAGCTGCAAGGCCAGCTGAGCCTCAAGCAAGAGGGCGGACAGCTGGCGCTCGCCCAGGCCGGCGAGCTCAGTGAGACCCGCTAGTGCCTCGGCGGTCCCGGCGGTCCCGGCGGTCCAGGAGGCCGCGCGCCCGTCGGCCAGTCTTCCGGGGTGACCCAGATTCGGTGGAAGGTCACCGGCACGTGCTGCGGCAGCCAGATCTCGGCGATCGTGCCCTCGCTGAGCTTCTGGGCGTCGAGGATGGCCACGAAGCTCTTGTCGTGGTCCCCGTCGTAGGTCAGGCAGAGGATGTAGCCGTCGTCCTCCGCCGTGCTGTTCGCGCGCGGCACGAAGATGGGCTCCGAGGGCGTGCGCTCGTCGCCGAGGCTCAGGGTCTCGACCGTCTTCGCCTTCACGTCCACCTTCGCCAGCTCGTCCCAGAGGCAGCGACGCGCGGCGTAGGGGCTGCTGTGAGCGGCCATGTAGGCGAACTGGTAGTCGCGGGTCTCCACGCTCGGGGCGATGCGCGCGAACTCCGTCGACACGTCCCAGAGGGTCTCGACGGCGTAGACGTCCTCGCCCGCTTCCTCGATCTTCGAGGCCGGCGACTTCACCCAGGCCGCCGCCGCCTCGAGGTCGATCGTCGCCCGCACGAACTTGCTCGGGCCCACCGAGGCCGGGTAGCGCCCGCTGTGCACGGACAGCAGGAAGGACTTCACGTCGCGGCGGTAGTCGTCGTACTGGTTGTAGTCGACGACCAGGTTGCCGGCGCCGTCCTCGTAGGCGTTGGCGAAGTGCCAGAGCCAGAAGGCGGGCACGCGGAACCGCCACTGCTCGTGCGGCGAGTCGAGCGCGATCAGGACCACCTCGGTGCCCTGGTCGGGGTGCCAGCCGTAGTTGTCCGCCAGCGTGCCCTCCCAGTTCAGCTGCCGCTGCACGTCGATGCTGACGGGCGGGATGAGGAAGACGGCGTAGTTCTCGGTGAGGATGAAGTCGTGCAGGAAGGGGTACTCGGTCCGGTAGACCGTCGCGATCTCCTCCGCCTTCGCGCCCTCGTGGGGGAACTTGTAGAGCTTGATCTGGGTGAGCAGATCGAGGGCTTCCTTGCCCAGCGCCATCCAGTCGAAGACCGTGCCGCCCTCGATCACGTGGCCGATGGCGGTCAGCACCTCGAGCATGTCGACCGCGCCGGCGCTGCGCAGGCCGTAGTTGTAGTCAGCCTCGCGGCTGGGGTGCCGGTGCCAGTGGG
>JAJDAI010001031.1 GCA_029261955.1 Deltaproteobacteria bacterium
TCTTCGTCGTGACGGGGCCGATGCTCGCGATCCGCACGTCCTTCAGCAGCTCCGGCCCCGACAGGGCGGCGACGAAGTGCCGAGCCGTGGCCCCCGACGCGAAGGTCACGAGGTCCAGGCCCTCGGCCAGGGCGGCGCGCAGGGGCTCGGGGTTCTGGGGCGGCACCGCGCGGTAGACCGGGGCGACGACCACCTCGGCGCCGCGGGCGCGCAGGCCCTCGGGCAAGACCTCGCGCGCGACCTCGGCCCGGGGGATCAGCCAGCGCGTGCCGCGCAGCTCCTCGAAGCGCGCGTCGCGGGCCTCCAGGATTCCTTCGCTGAGGTAGCGATCGGGGACCAGGGCCACACTCACGCCGCGCTCACGCAGCGCGGTGGCCGTGGCCGGGCCGCTCGCCGCCACGAAGGCCTCGCCGGGCAGCCCTCCCCGCTCGATCGCCCGCTCCACCGCGTTCACCGACGTGAAGATCAGGCCGTCGAAGTCCCCCACCTCCGACCAGGCGGCATCGAAGGTCTGCCAGGAGCTCGGCTCGACGAACTCGAGGCAAGGCAGCTCGATGGGCAGGGCTCCCCGGTCCCGGAGCATCGCGGCCAGGGAGCTGGCCTGGATGCGCGAGCGGGTGACCCCGACGCGCAGCCCGCTCAGCGGGGCGCTCACTGAATGGCCGAGAGCAGCGCCTGCGCGCCCCGATCGTGCAGGTCGCGGCAGAGCGTGCGCGCCAGCCGGGCGGCTCCGGTCCGGGTGGCCTCGCCGACCCGCTTCGCCGACACCACCGAGGTGCCGTCGGTCGAGAGCAGGATGGCATCCAGGCTCAAGCGGTCCCCCGAGACCCGGCCGCTCACCCCCAGCGGCAGCGAACAGCCGCCCCCGAGAGCCGCCAGCACGCCGCGCTCCGCCTCGACCTCCAGCCGCGTGGGCCGGTGCTCGAGGGGGTGCAGGAGCATCGCGGTGGCCTCGTCGTCGGCCCGGCCCTGAACGGCCATGCAGCCCTGCCCCGCGGCGCCGAGCCAGGGGCTGTCCAGGCGGCGGTGGATCCGGTCGCCGAGGCCCATGCGGTCCAGGCCGGCGCAGGCCAGCAGGATGGCGTCGTACTCGCCCTCGTCCATCTTGCGCAGGCGGGTGTCCACGTTGCCGCGGATCGAGCGCACGTCCACATCGGGCCGGAGCCTCAGGAACTGCGCCTGGCGGCGGAGCGAGCTGGTCCCAACCACGGCTCCTTCGGGCACGGCGGAGAGGGGATCGCGGGGGTCGAAGCCTTCGGGGTGCTCCGCGATCCGCTCGGCCTGGGCCGCCAGGTGATCGGCCCGCACGAGCAGCGCGTCGCGGGCGTCGGCGCGCTGGGGCAGGGCGAGCAGGGCCAGGCCGTCGGGCTGCTCCGTGGGCAGATCCTTGAGCGAGTGCACCGCCACCGCGATCTCGCCGGCGTTCAGGGCCTCCTCCAGCTCGGCTGTGAACAGCCCCTTGCCGCCGATCTCGGGCAGCGGCTTGTCGAGGATGACGTCACCGCGCGTCGTGAAGATGCGGATCTGCACGTCGATCGCGGGACCGTGCAGCGACTGAAGCAGGGCCGCGACGCGCTCGCTCTGCCATCGCGCCAGCTTGCTGCCGCGGGATCCGATCACAAAAGGCTGGGTCACGACTCGTCCGATCCCGTCCGGACCCGCGGGGGGGCCGGTTCGTCCAGTTCACGCACCGAG
The DNA here is from genome assembly GCA_029261955.1 of Deltaproteobacteria bacterium. Lineage (GTDB taxonomy): Bacteria > Myxococcota_A > UBA796 > UBA9615 > UBA9615 > CALCXL01. The sequence goes on from JAJDAI010001031.1 coordinate 1,696, forward strand.
AGCAGGGTCGTCTCGATGCCGAAGAGCTTCGCGGCGTCCCCGATCCCGTCCAGCTCGCCTTCACGGCCCATGGCCTTGATCTGCTGGAGCGGGTGGTGCAGCAGCTTGCGTGTCAGCGAGTTGGCCAGGGCATCGAGGGCCGCGCGAAGCGTCGCCTCGTCGGCCACACCGGCCTGCACCAGCTTGTGCACGCTGCGCTCCACCTCGTCGCTCGCCTGCTTGCGCGCCCGCAGGTTCAGGGCCTTGAGCAGCGGCGCGACGTGCACCTGGCTGAGGATCTTGGAGAAGGCGTGGACCTCGTCGGCGACCAGCTCCTCCGCCACCCCGGCCGCCGCCTCGCGCGACGCCTTGCCCTCGGACACCGCGCGACCCAGGTCGTCGATGTCGAAGAGGTAGACGGAATCCAGCGACGCGATCGCCGGGTCGAGGTTCCGCGGCACCGAGATGTCGATGAGGAAGAGCGGACGGCCGCGGCGCTTGCGGCGCATGCTCGCCACGTCGGCCTTCGTCAGCACCGGGTCGCGCGCGCCGGTGGAGCAGAGCACCACGTCGGCGGTCTCCAGGAACTCCACGCGGCGGTTCCAGGGCAGCACGGCGGCGTTCAGCGGGCCCGCCAGCTCGACCGCCCGCTCCAGGGTGCGGTTCGACACCCAGATGTCGCGCGCGCCCCGGCTCTTGAAGCCCTTGAGCGCCAGCTCGCCCATCTCGCCCGCGCCCAGCAGCAGGATGGGCTGCTTCTCGATCTTGTCGAAGACCTGGGCGGCGAGATCCACGGCCGCGTTCGCCACGGACACCGTCGAGGCGCCGAGGTTCGTCTCGCTGCGCACGCGCTTGGCCACGGCGAAGGTCTTGTGGAACAGCCGGTGGAGCAGGGGGCCGACGGTGCCCGTGTCGGCCGCGATGCGGTAGGCGTCCTTGACCTGCCCGTTGATCTGCGACTCGCCGAGCACCATCGAGTCCAGCGAGCTGGTCACCCGGAAGATGTGCTTGACCGCCTCGTCGTCGGCCAGCTTGTGCAGGTGGGGCTCAATGGCCGCGGGCGCCATGCTCGCCCAGCTCCCCAACAGCCCGATCAGGTCCTCCACGCAGGCCCCGTCGTCGACCCACAGCAGCTCGACGCGGTTGCAGGTCGAGAGCAGCACGACCTCGCGCACGCCCGGCAGCTGGCGCAGCTCCTGCACCGCGTTGGGCAACCGCTCGAAGGGCACCGCGAGCTTCTCACGAAGCTCCACGGGGGCCGTTCGGTGGTTGGTGCCGAGCAATCGGATGCGCATGTGCTGCCGAGTTCCTAGGCGTGACCGATGCCGACGGCGGAGGCGATGAGCCCCACGAAGCCGACGATCGCGACCCAGGCTGCCTTGCGGCCACCCCAGCCCAACATGAAGCGGGCCTGCCAGCCCAGGGCGTAGAGCATCCACAAGCCGAGCGTCGCGACGACCTTGGGGCGCAGATCCACGCCCGTGGCGCCCCCGGAGATCGCGAAGAAGGTCCCCGTGGCGATGCCGATGGACAAGCCGATCAGGCCGGCGGCGAAACCCCAGTGGTTGATGCTGTCGAGCACCCCCAGGGGCGGGAGGCGCAGGCGCCCCTGCGCCGGGAGCCGCTTCTTGCGCAGCGCGCGGTCCTGGCTGAGGTAGGCGACCCCACTGCCAAAGGCCAGCGCGAAGAGGGCGACGCTGACGTAGATGGACAGCGTGTGCAGCCGGATCCAGGCTGAGGCCATGGCGTCGGGCAGCAAGGTGCTGACGTCGTCGGGGTCCGCCACGAGCAGGCCCCCGAGGACCAGCCCGAAGATGATGGGGGCCACAAAGGCGCCCAGGATCCGGGTCGCCGGCCGAACGAGGCCCGCGCCAGCCGCCACGACCGCCAGAAGCCAGGCCAGCGTCGGGAACGGATGGTCCCAGGCCCCGATGGTCTCCCCGCCGCCGAGGGGCAGACGCCCGACCTCAACGACGTGCAGCAGGAGCACCAGACCGTGCACGGCCGCCGTCGCGGCCAGCGCGCGCCAGGCCCAGGTGGGAGCGTTCCCCCGGCCGAGGGTGTAGCCGAGCGCGTAGAGCGCGGCGACGACCCCGTAGCCGAGCACGCAGGCGAAGAAGAACAGCTGGATGGTGCCGGTCAAAACTCAGCTCCCTCCCCGGAACCGCTTGAAGAGCCCCTTGGCCTTGCTGGGGCCTTCGCCCTCTTCGGACGAACCGAGGCCACGCCGCTCCAGCAGACGCATCTCGCGTGCCGCCTCGACGTGCTTCGGGTCCGCGGCCAGGGCCTTCGCCAGGTACTTGCGCGCCTGGCCGTGGTCCTTCTGCAGCAGCGTGACACGCGCCAGGTAGTACCAGGCGGGTGCGTACTCGCGGTGCTCGTTGATGACGCGTTTGATGGAGTTCGTGCCCTTGCGCAGGTTGTTCTCGGGGTCCTGGAGGTAGGTCGTCCAGCCGTGCAGGACCCGGCTCTCGAGGTTCTCGGGGTCTTCGAGGTGCGCGTCCCGGAAGGCCGCCAGCGCGATGTCGTAGTGCTTCCGCTTCAGCGCGCTGCGCCCCTGGATGATGGCCACCTTGGCCCGCTCCGGGGAGCGATGCCGCGAGTTCACCGTCTCTGCCTGGGCCACGTCCTGCCGGTACTGCTTGCGCGCGTCGACGGTCTTGAGTGCCTCGTACGCTTCCTGAACGCGTCCGTACAGCGCGTTTCCCGTTTCCGTGACTCGCGGGTGCTGCCCGA
>JAJDAI010001032.1 GCA_029261955.1 Deltaproteobacteria bacterium
CGCCGGCTTCGGGCTTCGTCAGGTCGACGACGGAGACGAACTCCGAGCCGATGTGGGCCACGAGGTAGTGCCGCCCGTCGGGCGTGATCATCGCGTCGTAGGGCAGGTTGTTCGGGGTCTTGATGCGGTGCTCGATGCGGAACTCACCGCCCGTGGTGTCGACGATCCAGACCTCGGACGCCTCCATCTGCACGCAGACGAAGCGGTTGCCGGGCGCGTCCACGATGCCCGTCACGCGGGAGCGCGGCACGGTGCCGTCAGCGCCGGCGGGTCCCAGGGGATCCGCCTCGAAGCGGTGCGCCAGCTCCAGGGTCTCGGAGTTGAGGATCGTGAGGCCACCGGGCGCGTACTCGGCGACCGCGACCCAGCGCCCGTCCTGGCTGATCGCCATGTCGATGGAGTTGTCGGAGGTCTTGATCTCCTTGTCCACGACCTTCTTCGCCAGGTCGATGCGGCTGAGCAGGCCGTTGCGCGTGGCGATGTAGCCCCAGCGCAGGTCCTGGCTGAAGGCCATGAGCGCGTGGCGCAGGTTGCCCAGGCCCTCGATGCGCTGCGGCAGCAGCTCGCGGTCGGCGTAGTCGTAGACGGCGAGCGACTCGGAGGCGCGTTCGACCACGTAGACCTCGGTGCCGGGGCCGCCGGCGAGGGCAGGGGTGCTCAGGAGCAGGAGCAGCAGGAGGAATCGGTTCATCGGTCAGGCCGGGTGGGGGGACGGGGCAGCGAGGGGGCCCCGCTCGACTTCGGTGGGGAGCAGGACGCAGGCGGGATCCGAGGCCCAGGGGTCACCCGTGAGGGCCAGGGCGCGCTCCCGGTGGGAGCCGCCGCACAGATCCACGAAGGTGCAGGAGGCGCAGGGGCCCTTGAGGTGCTTCGCTCGCTCGGCGAGCTGGGCCCGCAGGGGGTGGCGCAGCGCGTTCGCGAAGGGCTCGTCGTGCAGATCGGCGAGCACCGCGGCGTTCCAGAACTGGTCGGGGTGGACTTCGCCGTCGGGGCCGATGCACATCATCGCGGTGCCGGCCGAGTTCCCGCCGCGCGCGCGCAGCAGGTCTTCCACGGGGGCCGTCGCCTCGGCGCCGAAGTGCCCGCGCATCCAGTTCAGCAGCAGGGGTCCCGCCGAGTCGTTCCCGCCGGTCACGATCGCGGTCTTCGATTCGGCCTCGTGGTGGGTGAGGGCCAGCTCGAACAGCTCCACCAGCAGCTCGCGGGTTCGCGCCGGCGACAAGGCCGTCACCCCCTCGCGCGCGCGGCCCGACTGAACGAGGTGAGACACGTAGAAGCGCGACGCGCCCACCGACTCGGCCAGGCCGAACATGTCGGCGACGTGCTCGCTGTTCTCCGAGGTCACCGTCATGCGCAGGCCGGTCCGCACCCCGGCGTCGCGAGCTGCCTCCAGGCCGCGCACGGCTCGCTCCCGCCCGCGCGGCATGCCGCGGAAGACGTCGTTGAACTCGGCCGGGCCGTCGATGCTGACGCCGAGGTAGCCCAGGCCGGCGGCGGAGAGCTGCTCGAGCAGCGCCGGCGTCGCCAGGGTGCCGTTGCTCGACAGCTGGGGGCGCACGCCGACCTTCGTGGCGTGCTGCACGAGCTCCAGCAGGTCCGGCCGCAGCATGGGCTCGCCGCCCGAGAAGATGACCACCGGCACGCCGGCTTCGGCCATCTGGTCGAGGACGTTGAGGCAGGCCGCGGTGTCGAGCTCACGCGGATCGCGCAGCGCGGAGGCCGTCGCGTAGCAGTGCTCGCAGCGCTGGTTGCAGCGGCGGGTGAGGTTCCAGACGACCACCGGAGCGCGGGACGCGTCGTAGCGCCCCGGCATCACGGTCCGAAGGTGCTCGGGCGCGAGCCCTCGGCGGGCGATGTCCAGGTACCGGGAGATTGTGAGCACGGAACTCCCAGGGCCGCGACCCGGGAATCGGGCCAGGGGGGTCGATCTGCAAGAGGCAGGTTTCAGGTCGGTGTTCTACACGTTGAGCCTGTTCGATGCTGGGTCCAATGGCTGGATCCCGATCATCGAACCGGCGCGCAGTGCCCCTGAGGGGCGGTCTTCATCCAGGTCGGACCCGCTCGGCGCGTCCTTGCGGTCTCCTCAGGGCGAGGGGGCGTGGATTGACCGCGCCCTACACCGCTGATAGTCGTCGCCCATGCTTCGCCGGATCGTCTTCCTGTCTGTCGTCTTCCTGCTGTCCGTTGGCTCCGCCGCGGCCGAGGAGGCCTCCACGCACTTCCAGACGCTCTGCGCGTCCTGCCACGGCGTCGCACGCTACGGCGGCGAAGCGCCGCCCCTGCTGCCCGAGGCCCTGCGCCGCAAGACCGACGATCAGCTGGTCGACGCGATCCTGAACGGGCGCCCGAACACGCAGATGTTGCCCTTCTCGGCCCAGCTCACCGAAGCGGACGCCCGCGCGCTCGTCGCGCTCTTCCGCACCCCCGTGGCCGAGGTCAAGTGGGGTGTCGAGCAGATCGCCGGCAGCCGCAAGGAGTTCACGCCGGACGGGCCCGCGCTGGCCGGGACCGTGGCGCGCGAGAACATCACCCTCGTCGTGGAGCGCGGCGCCGGGGCGATCGCGGTGCTGGACGGGGACACGTTCGGCGAGTTCGATCGCTTCGTGGTGGGCCGCATCCACGGTGGCCCGAAGTTCGACCAGGCGCTGTCGCGGGTCTGGGCCGTCACGCGGGACGGAAACGCCGTGGCCTACAGCCTCGATCAGGGCGGCGTGACCGCGCGGGCGAAGGTCGCGGTCAACGGCCGGAACCTGGCCGTCTCCCCGGACGGCAAGCTCGTGGCGGTGACGGCACAGCTGCCGGCCCAGGTCATCGTGCTCGACGGAGCCCTCAACCCCCTCGCCGTCCTGCCCCTCGACGGCCAGCCCAGCGGCGTCTACCAGGTGCCCGGCGAGGACCGCTTCATCCTCACCCTGCGGGACAAGCCCTCGCTGCTGACCATCGAGCACGACGGCTTTGCGGTGACCGAGACGACGCTGCCCGAGCCCTTCGAGGACTTCGTCTTCGTGCCCGGCCGGCGTCAGCTGCTCGCCAGCTCACGGGCTGGCGGTCACATCTCGCTCTACGACCTGGATCGCGGCGAGGTGGTGGCTTCCCTCGAGACGGAGGCGCTGCCGCACCTCTTCTCGGCCTGCTTCTTCGAGCGCGACGGGGCCCTGCACGCCGCCTTGAACCACATCGGCTCGCCCAAGCTGACGGTCGTGGCCATCGACGACCTGTCGGTGCAGGCCGAGGTGCCGCTGGCCGGCTCGGGCTACTTCGCACGGACCCACCCCGGCACGCCCTGGCTGTGGGTGGACACGAACACCGAGACGCTGACGCTGGTCGACAAGGCCACGCTGACCGAGGTGCGGGAGCTCGTGCCGCAGCCGGGCCGCAAGGCCATGCACGTCGAGTTCACCCGGGACGGCAGCCAGGCGCTGGTGAGCGTCTGGCACGCCGACGGCGCGGTCGTCGTCTACAGCGCGGACGAGCTGAAGGAGACGAAGCGCCTGCCCTTCAACATGCCCATCGGCAAGTACAACGCGTGGAACAAGACCGGCCACTTCCGCTAGCGCGGCGAGGCTTCGCGGCCTCAGTACTCGAGGGTCTCGGGCTCCTGGCCCGCGCGCACGCGCAGCGTCTTCGTGTGCCGGCCCTCGGCGTCGTAGCTGTAGGTCTCGGTCAGCACGACCTCGCCCTTGCGGTACTCCTGGAAGGTCAGGACCCGGTTCGCCTCGTCGTAGGTGGCGCTGAAGTAGCTGTAGTTCAGGTAGACCTCCTCGAGGTTCTTCTCCTGGAGCAGGCCCCGGGTGTGGCCGGAGACGCCGTCCTCGGCCGCGTAGAAGACGATGCCGGGCTTCGCGGTCTCGGGGACGGTGGCGGCGGGGCCCGAGGGAGCCGCGGGTGTGGGCGGGGGGCCCAGGGTCCGCAGGAACGCGACCATCTTCGCGATCTTCTCGTGGTTCCAGGCGTGGTCGGAGCCCGGGCCGAAGGCCGGCATCGCCGACAGCTCCTCGCCGCCCTTGTCGATCTGGTAGGCGAACTCCTCGTCGGTCTTGGCCGCCATGAAGGCGGCGTCCGTGAAGCTCGCGGGCGCGACGCCCTGGTCCCCGGCCTGGCTTCCGGCCCCGTCGCCCTGCGCGCCGTGGCAGCGCGCGCACTTCGTCTTGAACTGCTTTGCGAAGTACTTCAGCTCCTTCTCATCGAGCTGGAGCAGATCGGTACCCTGCGCTTGCGCCGAAGGCGCGGCGAAGCAGATCGCCAGGATGAGCAGGGGGGCGAGGCGGCTTGGGCTGTTCGGCATGCTCAATCCTGGGGAGTCGGGGGGCCGGAGCGCAACCCGCACTTCCGAGAAGTCGGGCGGCGTCCACGGCTTCGGGGACCTCACCCCCGCATGACCGTCGTCCGGCACAATCAAGGTCGCCGTCGTAGTTTGATCGCATCCACTGGGAGCCTGTAATGCGCCATCGCAACCTCGCCGCGTTTCTCGCGGTCGCCCTCCTCACCCCCATCGCGGGGAGCGTGAGTGCCGGTTCCACCGCCCACTACACGATCAAGAAGACGCACGCCGAGAGCAAGCGCATGGTCCTGCAGGACAAGCGCATGGCGGCGGACCACGCCCTCCTCCTGATGGACGGCGAGGACGTGGACAAGCAGCTCGTCGCGCTCCAGCTGGGCGTGAGCCTCACCCGCGGCTCCGTGCCGGACGAGGTGCACGCGACCTGGGAGGCCATGCTCACCAGCCGGCGCGACACCCTGGTGAAGGAGATCACCGCGGGCATGCTGCACTGGCTGGCCCTGCTGCGCGGCAGCACCGAGCACTTCAACACCGCGCTGCCGGCTGCCGTCGCGCAGGTCGAGGAGCGGGGCACGTCGCGCCTCGTGCCCTGCGAAGCGACCCCCTGCCCCGGCACGAACCTGAGCCGCAAGGTGGCCATCGCCCTGGATGACGACGGCGCGCTCGAGCGGGACCTCGATCGCATCGCGAAGGAGCCCTGGCCCACCGTGACCGGCTACCGGATGGTGAAGAGCGATGCGATGCCCTTCGGCAAGTTCAAGACGAAGCACGACCCCGGCCTGAGCGTGCCGCACGTCAGCGCGGACACCCTCGCCGCGGCGGTGCCCGAGGTGGCGCGCGCGCTGAGCGCCGCGGATGCCGCCACGATGGGCAAGCCCGAGGCCCGCGATGCCGCCCGACAGAAGGTCGGCCTGGTGCTCTGGGAGGCGGTCGATCGCGCCCGCAAGAAGGGCCGCCGCGCCGGCTGGTTCGAGGTCCAGATCTGCGTGAACCCCGGCATGTGGGGCGGCTGCGGTCGCAACAACGTGACCGATCAGGTCGTGGACGTGCTGGTCGACGACAGCAAGCTCATCGAGGCGATGGACGCGCTCTGGACCGAGTTCGAGAAGTAGCGGGGCTCAGCCCGACAGCTCGCAGAGGATCTGCTCCACGCGACCGACCGCCTCGGAGAGGCGGAACGGCTTCGCGAGCACGCGGATCCGGCTGGGGTCGATGCCGAGCCCCGGGAACGAGACGTCCGCCAGCCCCGACATGAAGAGCACGAGCAGGCCGCGCCGCAGGGTCTGGGCCTCGCGCGCGAGCTCGAAGCCGTCCATCTCGGGCATGGACACATCCGTCAGCAGCAGGTCGCAGTCCACGTCGCGCCGCTGGAGCAGATCGAGCGCGGCCGGACCGGACTCCGCGGTGACGACCTCGTGTCCCGCCCCTCGCAGGGCCACGGCGAAGGTCTCGCGGATGATCGACTCGTCGTCCACGAGCAGGATGCTTCGGGAGCCCACGAAGTTCTCGACGGGAGCGGCCGGGGCTTCCCTCAGGCTGTCCTCGGGCGCCGGCGCCAGGGGCAAGCGGATCTCGAAGCGCGTGCCGACCCCCACGTTGGACCGCAGCGTGAGCCGCCCGGCCATCCGGTCCACGGCCGCGCGCACCGTGGGCAGCCCGAGGCCCGTTCCCCGCTCCACGCCCTTGGTCGTGAAGAAGGGCTCGAAGACCTGGGCCATGCGCTCCTCGGGGATGCCGTGGCCGTCGTCCTCCACGACGAGCAGCAGCTCGCCGCGCTCCTCGCGCACGTCGATCAGCACGTGCCCGTGGCCCGCGGTGGCGTCCCGCGCGTTGGTCAGCAGGTTGAGCAGCACGGCTTCGAGCTGGCCATCGCCGGACACCAGGTGGAGCCCGTCTTCGGGGCAGCGCACCTCGAGGGTCACCGCGTCGCCGCCGAGCTGGCGCAGCAGCGGCACCATGCGCGTGATCTCGGCCGCGGCGTCGATCGTGCGCTCCCGGCGTGAGGTCGGGCGCGAGAAGAGCAGCAGGCGGCGGGCGATCCCCGCGCCCCGGTCCGCGGCCGCGGCTGCCTCTTCGAGCCGAAGGAGCGCGTCGGGTTGCAGTCCGTCGACTTGCCGTGCCACCTCCAGCGAGCCTCCGATCGCCTGGAGCACGTTGTTGAAGTCGTGCGCGACGCTGCCCGCGAGCTGGCCCAGCAGCGTCATCTTCTGGGTCTTGCGGACGGCCTCTTCGGCCGCGCGCTGCTCGGTGACGTCGCGCAGCGAGGCCAGGCGCGACGGACGCCCCTCCCACTCGATGCGGACCAGGCGCGCGTCCACCACCCGCTGGGCCCCATCCGCGTCCACGACCTCCAGGTTGCCGGCGCCGAGGTCGTGGGTCAGCCGGTCCCCCGCGCGCAGGTCGAGGAGCTGCTCCGCCGCCGGGTTGGCGAACTGCACGAGCCCGGCGCTGTCGTAGACGACGAGGCCATCCGCGCTGTTGGCCAGGATTCGGTAGCCGTCGGCCTGACTCGCGAGCTGCTGCCGCGCGGCCTCGAGCTCCTGCCAGGACCGGGCGGTGCGCACCGCGAGCTCCAACGGCCCCTTCAGGGACAGCGCGAGGTTCATGTACTCCTCGCGTCGGTCGGGGTGTCCGAAGGCTCCGAGCTGGAGCATCGCCAGGGGCTGGGCCATGGGGCCGATGCGCAGGCGGACCGCGCCCTCGGGGGTGATCACGTCGCGCGGCGCGGCCGTGCGCAGCTCCGTCAGGGCCTCCTCGGGCAGCGTCGGTCGCGTGATCGGCGGACAGCCTGCCTGCTCGTCCCAGGGCAGCCAGGCCATCTCGCGGGCATCGCAGAGCATCGAGAAGAGATCGAAGATCCGCCCCACGACCTCCGCCTCGGTGCCCATGTGCGCGAGGCGGCCAATCTGGGACAGGGCCAGGGCGTAGCCCGAGGCGCCGGGGCCGCCCGCGGCGGTGCTCGTCTTCTGGTCCAGCCGCCACTTCAGGACCTGCTCCCGCACGAGGCGCGAGATGTGCTCCAGGCCGACCTGGACGCGCTTCGAGGGCAGCCCCAGGAAGTCGGCGAACTCCTGGACCCGGGCGGGGGCGGTGGGGTCGACGCCCGTGTCGACGAGCAGGATGTGCGAGGTCGTCTCGCCGAAGAAGCGGCGGGCGGTGGGCTGGTCGAAGCCCCACCGCTTCAGGTGGCCCCGCCAGGCGACGGCCCAACCCGGGCTCACGGCGTAGGCGCCCGCGTCGGTCCAGGACTGGAGCACGCCTCGGTCCACGAAGCTCTCGAGGCAGTGCGCCAGGGCTCCGGCGGTGGGTGTTCCTGTCGCGCGGGCGGCGCCGTCCATGCAGGGACCGCCCAGCACGCAGACCGAGTCCCGATCGGTGCCGTCCAGCAGGACCTCGACCTCGGCGTCGGAGAGGGGAGGGCGGCCGCAGCGCGCGGGGAAGGAGATGACCTCGATGTCGGTCTGGCCCTCGGCGCGGAGCGCGTGCTCGACCTCCGTCGCGTGGTGGGCACAGGTCGCGAAACGCAGGCGGCTGGACATCAGTCCCCCTCGTCGTCCACCCAGCTGAGCGGGTAGCGGCCCCAGCGGTCGACCGCGTCGCGCACCGCTTCGAGCACCGAGTCGGGGACCTGCCAGGGGATCTCGCCGTGGTTGTCCGCGAGGATGAAGCCGCCTCCCCGGCCGGCCGCCGCGATCGCGCTCTTCACGGCCGCCTCGGCGTCTTCGGCCGTCCAGCGGCGCATCGCGAGGCCGTTGAGGTCGCCCACGACGGTCACGCGGCCCGCGCAGCGCGCCTTCGTCTCGGCGAGGTCCTCTTCCGCCGAGGCGGAGACCATGTTCGTGCCGGTGCTGATGAGCTCGTCGAGGATCGGCAGGCAGCGGCCCGACGCCAGGTGGATCGCCGTGGCAGCGGGGATGCGCGACAGCGTGCGCTTCGCGATCAGCAGGCCCGTCTCGCGGAAGACCGCCGGCGCGGTCACCGTCGGGGACGAGGCCGGGTCGTAGTAGGCGATGGCGGAGGCCCCGGCGGCGATCTGGGCCTCGGCCCAAGCGACGCAGAAGGCCTCGTTGATGGCCATCAGCTGCCAGAACAGGTCTCGGTGCTCGTAGGTCAGGCGCAGGTAGCGCTCGAAGCCCAGCTGCATGATGGGCAGCGAGAAGGGGGACACCACCAGGCCGACGACCGGGGTCTCGCCCGCCGCCCGCTCGGCCAGGCCCGCGATCACCTCGAGCACGCGCTGCAGGCAGGGGGTGGTCCGGGGATCGGGCGCCTCCAGGGACCGGATCTCTTCGATGTTGCGGATCCCGGGGGCGCCGGCGGTCGCGGGCCCGTTGTCACACCAACGAACGTCCTGCCCGAAGGCCTCCGCCTCGATGGCTGCGTACAGCACGGCGTAGTAGAAGTCCCCGCCGTAGTGCTCCTTCAGTCGGACCTGGCCCTCGATGACGTTCTTCGAGCTCGTGAAGTAGTCCTTCAGGGGCAGGTCGAGCTCCCGGGCCCCGTGCATCGTCGTGGTCATGAAGAGCGGGACGCGGTCCGGCTCCTGGTGGCTGATGGCGGCAGTGACCCGCTCGGCGGAGGTCATGGTGAGGCTCACGCGGCGAGCTCGGCGAAGCTGCGCAGGATGCTGAGCGCGTCGGACGCGGTGCGGCCCATCGCGTCGGCGCCGACCTCTCGGTAGAGCTCGGGGTCGAGGCGGAAGGGGGCGCCGCCGACCGCGACCCGGACGTGCTGCGGCAGGGCCAGGACCACCTCGCGCACGCGCAGGGCGGCGGGCAGCATCAGGACCGACAGCATGACCACGTCCACCTGCTCGGCGATCACGCGCTCGATCAGCTCCTCGGGCTCCACGCGGCCGCAGTCCAGCACCTCGTAGCCGGCGGCGCGCAGCACCGAGTGGACCAGGCGTTTGCCGAGCATGTGGTAGTCGTCGAGCACCGCCAGGGCGACGCGGGGCGAGTTGATGCGGCGGTGCTTCGAGGCTGGCAGGACCTCCTCGACGAGCTCCTCGCAGATCAGCCCGCTCATGTAGACCTGGGCCAGGGCGACCTCACCGCGCTCCCAGCCGGCGCCGATGCGCTCGAGCACGGGGGCGACGAGGCCCTCGACGGCGACGAGCGGCTGCTCGAGTGCGCAGACGGCTTCGAGGATTCGGCCCGCAGCGACCCGGTCCGTTCCCAAGAGGGCGGCTTCGAAGTCGGCCAGCGGTAGGGCGGCGATCCCCATGAGACTGGATCGTTTGTATCACCGGCCCGACAACGCGAATGTGCGCGCTGTCAGGATCGGATCTGCTTTTTGACCTGCCCCGGCGGCGCCGCCTTCAGGTCGAGCGATCGCGCAGCAGGCCGAGCACTTCACCCGGCTCGGCGTGCCGATCCACCGCGTGCTTCGAGAAGACGAGAACCCCGTCGACGTGCACGTCGAAGATGCCTCCGCGGCCCTTCTTCAGCGCGACGGTGGCTCCGAACTCCTCCTTCAACTCGGCCGCCAACCTGGCGGCTCTCGGGAAGTAGTTTCAAGCGACGCAGTAGGTGATCTCAACGTTCATGTGGGCAGCTTACCGCGCGCTGGCGGCAGGAGTTTCGCGACGAGCCACAGGATGGCGGCGAGCACGAAGACGCCCAGGTCGTCGATGACGGGGATCCTGAAGATCTCGTGCCCGATCGCCCTGCACGGCCCCGAGGGTGGCACACGTCAGCCCGACCGGCGTTCCAGGAGGAAGAGGCGCTCGCGCACGCGCAGGGGGCGGGTGCGCAGGTTCCGACTGCCTCGAAAGGCCTCGTAGGGCCGCTCGAAGACCGTGACCGAGCCCCGCTCTTCCAGCAGCCGCTCGATCTGCTCCCCGGAGAGAAAGCCCTCGTCGTTGTAGGAGACGAGCACGAAGGCAGCGGGCACGGCGTCGACCAATGCCCGCAGCGCCTCGGCCGCGTCCCGGCGCCGGTTCCAGGCCGAGCGGCGCCAGTCGGGGGGGATGCCCGAGACCCGGCTGATCGCTGCGGCGTCCGGCGCTTCGTAGCGGCTCAGCAGGTTGAGCATGAAGTAGTTGGAGCCGTAGGGGTGCTGGTTGTAGGGCGGGTCGACGTAGGCGAGGTCGACGGCCTGCATCCTGTGCGCGAGCTGTTGCGCGTCGCCGCGGTGGACCTGGACCTCACACTCGAAGCGGCTGAGCACCGGCGGGCGCAGGTCGATGGCGCCGAGGATCCGCTCCAGGGCGTCGGCGCCGGTGCCCCCGAAGCGGCCGATGCCCGTCGTGCGGTCCTTGTAGAAGCCCTTGAAGACCCCCGCCGTGTTCGCGTGGATGGACGCCTCGCTGAGCAGGGGACCGAGCAGCAGGTCGCGCAGGTGCGGCGCTGCCTCGTCGATGCCCCGCCGCAGGGTGTCGAGCGCGACGGCGTTGGCGCGCGAGTAGAAGGCGCGCTCGCCGGGCTGGATGGCCTCGTCGTCGGCGGGGGCGTAGAGCTCGGCGATGAAGCCGGGGTCGGGGGGACGGATGCGAAGCGCGGCGACGGCCTCGGTGAGTTCGGCTTCATCGACGTCGGAGCGGTTCGTGAGGAAGCAGCGCCCGCAGGCCGCGGCGTAGTCCTCGAGGTCGTTGGAGATGAGCGTGCGCGCGTGCCGCTTCAGGGAGCGGGAGACCACCCCCGAGCCCGCGAAGAGGTCGGCGACGTCGAGGCGGTCCCGGCCCAGGCGCCGCTGCACCGCGGCGACGCCTTCACCCAGGAAGTCGAGCAGGCGCCGCTTGTTGCCGATGCAGGTGACGAGCTGCTCGCGGAGGTAGCGGGGATCCTCCGTCAATCAGGTCGCCAGCCGGATCCCCCGGATCCGCTTGATCTGGAACTGCATGTCCTCGCCGAGCCGGTGGTGGTGGCCGGTGAAGTGGCTCGCGCCGCCGCCCTCGACCACCTTCTCGGGGGTCACGCGCGACAGGCCGCCGGGGTCGCCGTCGCGGGTGGAGGGGTAGAGCAGGTCCACGTCGAGCTGGAGGCGGATGGCTGCCTTGAGCACCGAGATGGTCTTGGCCGGGGACAGCTTCAGCAGGTCGCCCGCGCCCGCCGCGGCCGGCTTGACGCTGAGGTCCGCGCCCACCGCGTTCGCGCCGGTCGTGCCCGAGCGGAAGCCGCGTGCGGCCATCATCTCGCGCCCCCCCTCGGCCGCGGGCGCGCCGAGCATCACCAGGGACTTCGTGGGGAAGTAGGTCTCGTCGTCCTGGCTGTTGGTCTCGGGCTCCTCGTCCAGCAGCGCGTGCAGCGGGCCGAGGCGGGACGAGGGGTCGTCCGCGAGGTCGTGCCGACGCACGTTGGGGGCGACGCCCAGCTCGGCCGCGCGCAGCAGCTCCAGGGCGTCCTCGCGCCGCTCGCGGGGAATGGCCACGACGCTGGGAGCCAGCTTCTCGTGGGGGATCTTCGCCTTCTTCAAGGAGCGCAGGACGGCCTTCATCGCCTTGCTGGCGGCCGTCACCACGAGCGCGTCGTGGAACTCGACCTCGCCGTGTGTGCCGATCCAGTCCCGCACCGTCGACTCGACGTTCTGCGGCATGCCCACCTGGGAGCCGTCCCGCAGGAAGTCGATGACCGAGGCCGAGCGCCAGCCCTCGTCCAGCGCCGCGCGCACCGACTCCCGCGTCAGGAAGAAGGTGTTCGCCCGGTCCACGGACTTCAGCTCGGCCACCTCGGCCAGCTTCCAGAGCATGTCCAGCGGCAGGCCGACGGGCGCCAGCACCTCGAAGTTCGGCTGGAGCAGGAAGCGCACCTGCTCGTTCGCCTCGATGCTCGCGACGTTCTCGCCGGATACGAAGACGCGGCCCTCCTCGCTCAGGCGGATGTAGGAGCCCTTGCTGCCGAGCCCGCTCTCCACGAGGCCCGCGAGCTGCAGGATCTCCAGCGGCGGGTTGGGGTCGTAGAAGCCCGAAGGCGGCAGGTAGTAGCTCTTCTGGACGTAGCGACGGTGGAACACGCCGCCCATGTAGCGGCGGCGGTAGAGCGACCGCAGGTGCTTGAGCAGCACCCAGCCCTCGGTGCCGAGCCCGGACAGCTCGTCCAGCAGCCAGAGCAGCAGCGGCTCGCGGCGCCGGAACCAGGCCATCAGCAGGTCCCGTCGCTGGCGCGCGGACAGGGCCAGGTACTCGTCCAGGACCAGGTCGTCGACGACGAGGTGCCCCGCGCGCTGCCGGACCAGGCCCAGCTCCTTCACGACCTCGAGGTGCCAGGCGAGGACCTTCTCCTCTGCCCCCGAACCCCAGAGGTTCGTGAAGAACTCGAGCAGCTCGTCGTGGTTCTTCTTGAAGACCTCGTCGCCGCGCGTGACCTTGATGCGGTTCTGGCGGACGTAGCCGAGGAAGCTGATGAGGGAGAAGCCGAGCGGGTGCCGGTAGTTGGTGTCGTTGCTGAGGCGGATGCCCTCCTCCGCCGCCGGGGACAAGCGCACGCGCTTGCTGAAGTGCTGGCCCAGCTCCTCGCCGAGCAGGCCGGGCAGCACGTAGAACAGCGGCGGGCTCTGCCGGGAGTTGCCGAAGACCATCAGCTTGAGGCCGAGCGTGTGCAGCACCTCGGCCCAGAGGTCCTCGGACATGCCGTGCGCCTGGGTCAGCTCCTGGAGCAGCCAGGTGCCGCCCGCCACGCCGCCGCACTGGAGCAGCGCGATCAGCCCGACGTGGTGGCTGCGGTCCATCTTCTGGAGCTGGCCACGCATCCACGCCTTGTCGCCGAAGCGATCGCCGAGCCGCGTCGAGATGGACTCGACGTCCTCTGCGCTCAAGCCGACCGCGCCCGCGCGGCGGGCCGATCCCACCGCTGCGTCGTCCCCATCACCCAGGTACGTCTCCCGGAACTGGCCCAGGACGGGGTGCGGAAGGCTCCGGAAGAAGCCCTTCAAATCCATGCGATCGCTGACCTCCTCCCGAGTCCAGCAGGGTCCCCGTCCACGCCCTCAGACCGCCCTCATGCGGTGGGCGGACGCCAATCCCGGATGTGGTAACTGTACCCCTGTTCCGTCAGGAACATCTGTCGATTGTGGGCGAACTCCTGCTCCCTCGAGTTGCGCGTCACAACGGAGTAGAAGCAGGCCTTGCCGCCCGAGGGGCGCAGGATTCGGCCGAGTCGCTGCGCTTCCTCCTGACGTGAGCCGAAGGTCCCCGAGATCTGGATGGCGACGTTCGCGTCGGGCAGGTTGATGCTGAAGTTGGCGACCTTGCTGACGGTCAGCACCTTGATCTCGCCCGCGCGGAACTTCGCGTAGAGGCGGTCCCGCTCCTCGTTGGGCGTGCGGCCGGTGATCAGCGGGGCCCCGAAGAGCTTCGCCACGATCTCCAGCTGATCCAGGTACATCCCGATGACCAGCACCTTGTCGTCGGGGTGCTGCGAGAGCAGGTCGGCGATGACCGCCAGCTTCTGGGGGTTCTCGGCCGCGATCCGGATCTTCTGCCGCATCTCCGCGTTGCTGTACTCGATGGACTCCTGCACGGGCAGGTCCACGCGGATCTCGAAGCAGTGGGCCTCAGCGACGAAGCCGGCGCGCTCCAGCTCCTTCCAGGGCACGTCGTAGCGCTTGGGGCCGATGAGGCTGAAGACGTCGGCCTCGCGTCCGTCCTCGCGCACCAGGGTCGCGGTGAGGCCGAGCCGCCGCCGCGCCTGGATGTCGGCGGTGATGCGGAAGACCGGCGCCGGCAGCAGGTGGACCTCGTCGTAGATGATCAGGCCCCAGTCGTTGGCGCTGAACAGCCCGAGGTGGGTGAACTCGCTGCTCTTCGACTTGCGGTGGGTGAGGATCTGGTAGGTCGTGACCGTGACGGGCCGGATCTGCTTCTGGGCCCCGCTGTACTCGCCGACGTCGTCTGCCGTGAGGTTCGTGCGCTCGAGGAGCTCGTCGATCCACTGCCGCACCGCGGACACGCCCGTCGCCAGGATGAGGGTCTGGCAGCCCGCCTGGACCATGGTCGCCATGCCGACGATGGTCTTGCCCGCGCCGCAGGGCAGCACGATGACGCCGCTGCCGCCGCGCTCGGTGCCGCC
>JAJDAI010001033.1 GCA_029261955.1 Deltaproteobacteria bacterium
TTGTAGAGCTTGACGTCGCCATCGCGCCCCTCGGCGTTGATGCCGCCGAAGAGGGCGGCCTCGCCGGCGGAGCCCGAGCGCACGACGCCCGCGCGCGCCTCGCCCTCCGCCGCGGGCACCGCCGGGTCGAGCCCCAGGTACGGCGGATCGGGGAGGGGGTCGTCTTCGCTCGGGCAGCCGAGCAGCAGGGCGAGGAGCAGGAATCGCATGGCGGGGAGGGTAGACCAGGAGCCGGCGGCTGCGGGCCGTGGTGAAGTGCGCCGTGGAGGTCGTGTGGCCGACTGGTCCGAGAGTTGGGTGAGCGAGGTGGAGGCGTGACCGGGCGCCGGGTCGCCGGGCTCTTGGCCCTGGCCTGTCTGTTGGCCCTCGGTTGGATGGTGCGGCCTCAGGAGGTCGGCGTGAACTCGGCGTCCCAGGCCGACGTCGAGCCCCGGCTGGCCGTGGCGCCGCCCCCGACGCGCCTGCCCCCGGCCGAGCCCGCGATCGCCTCCGTCGGCGCGCGGGGGGAAACATCGCCTGCGCCCCCCGCGGAAGGCGCCCCGGCCGAGCCTGTCCCCGAAGCCCCCGTCGAGCCCGCCCCCGAGGCCGTGTCCTGCACCGACGACGCCGGCTGCGAAGCCTGGTCCCGCTGCCTCTTCGGGGCCTGCGTGGACGGGCAGCGGGCCTGCGAAGCCGACGGGGACTGCGGCCCCTTCGAGCGCTGCTCCCTCGCGGTCTGCCTGAGCGGGGTCCGTCAGTGCTCCCAGGATCCCGACTGCGCCGAGGGGCAGCGCTGCCTCTTCGGCCGCTGCTCGGCCCGGGCCGTGGACTGCGAAGCGGATGCGGGCTGCGACGCGGAGGATCGCTGCCTCTTCGGCCGCTGCGTGGCCGGTCGAACCGAGTGCCGTCAGAACCGCGACTGCCCGGCGGAGCATCGCTGCCTCTTCGGCCGCTGCGCCCAGGGTGAGCACCAGTGCGACGTGGACGGGGACTGCGGGGAGTCCCAGCGCTGCGAGTTCAACCGCTGCCTGGACGGGACCCGCCAGTGCGACGCCGATCCCGACTGCGGGGAGTCCCAGCGCTGCGAGTTCGGGCGCTGCCTCGACGGCGAACGCGAGTGCCGCGACCCCGCGGACTGCGCCGCCGGCGAGGGCTGCGACTTCGGCCTCTGCAGACCCACCGATCCCTGAATCCCCAAATCCAAGAATCCGAAAATCCGCGATTCGCCCGTCCTGAGCCCTAATCCACAAACACCGGATTCGTGACCGCAAAGGCCGGCACGTCCAACCACGGCTCCATGTCCTGCTCCCCGCGCACGACCGCGACCAGGAAGCCATCGATCCCCTCCACCGGCAGATCGGCCGTGATCCGCCAGGTCCGCAGCCCATCCTCGATCGCCTCGACGAGCTCCGCGTCCCCCACCTGCAGGGTCTTGAGCACCCAGCTGCCCACCCGCAGCGGATCCCCGCCGTGCAGCTCCACCCGGTCCATCGGAAGCCAGGCGGGGGCCTCCACCAGCACGGTCGCCTTCACCCGGTGCAGGCTGGTGCGTTCCAGGTTCAGCTGCACCCGCGGTCCGTTGGACGCCACGACCCCGGCCCCGTCCTTGATGGCCGAGATGACGGCGGCCTGGGAGTCGTCCGCCACCCGCACCCAGGTCCGCGCGGAGCCGCGCTCCTGGCCCACGAGGCGGTGGCTGTCGGAGTTGGCGGTCGCGGTGGACACCAGGCCCGCGTCGATCTGGCTGAGCCAGGCGGCCAGCACCCGCGCGTTCGTCTCCAGGCCCTTCCCGTTGAGCACCTCGACCGCGTCGTAGTCGGACGAGGCGCCGGTGGGCCTGCCGTCCTCGTCCACCGTCCGCATCAGCCCCGTCTCGGGGTCCAGGCCCACGGTCGCCCAGGCCCCGATGTCGCTCCAGAGGGGGTGATTCAGCTGGGTGATGGAGTCGGGCAGGTGCCTGCGCACGCCCGCGAGGATCTGGCCGATCGTCAGCCCCTGGTGGTCGATCGGCTTCAGATCGGTCGGCCAGGGGTAGGCGTTGACGTGGCCGGCCTGCTCCTCGGAGGTGATCTCCAGGCCCGGGATCCACAGCAGCTGCTCGGTCAGGCCCGTCGCGCGCAGCACGTCGCCCCAGTCGGCCGCCACGTCGTGGTCGGTGCTGGCGAAGCAGTCGAGGCCTTCGCCCGCCGTGGCGATCAGCGCGTCCATGAGGGGCACCGCGGAGTCCATCGACCACGCGGAGTGGGTGTGCAGGTCGCACTGCCGCCAGCCCTCCAGGGAGAGCAGCGGCCGCAGGGCGACGCGCAGCTCGCTCGGGGCCTCGCCCAGGGCCGTCGGGCCCACCCGCACCTCGCGCGTCTCCAGGGACCAGGCTGGGCCCCGCGTGACCGTGGTCCGGTAGCGCCCCGGGGCCAGGGGCAGCTCGGTGTTGCCCTGGACGTAGGCCCGGTTCGACGCGATGGCGTGTGATGGGTCGCCGAAGTCCGGGTCCGGCACGTCGATCCCCTCGATGCGGAAGCGGGCGGTGATCAGCGCGCCGCTCTGATCGCTGACCTGGACGCGCAGGCGGCCCGGCCGGCCCAGGACCACCGACGCCTCAGCCCGCTGTCCCACCGCGACCTCCGCCGAGCCCGACGCGTGCACCCCGCGCCCCGGCCGCGCCGCGCTCGCCTCGTAGGTCCCCGGCGGGAGCTTCGCGACGAGGGTGCCGTCCGCGCCCGTGCGGCCCGTGAAGTGCACGGCTCCGTCCCGGCTCAGCTCGACCGTGGCGGGCTGGGCGCTCCCGTCCACGTCCGTCACCGACACGGTGACCTCGCCACTCGGCTGCCCGAGCATCGTCCAGGCCGCGTTGCCCAGCTCCCCCAGCGAGCGTCCGACCAGCAGCCGGCGCTCGTAGACGACCGAGTCGCCGGGCTCCAGGTTCACCGTCGCCCAGACCGGGTCGCTCCAGGACGAGCCGTGGGGGCCGGTCAGCGGCCCGTCCGCGACGAGCAGGATCGCCAGCTCCGGTCCCTGCGCTCCGAGCCAGGGCAGGGGCCCGACCTCGCCGTGCAGGCCGTAGCCGGGGCCGGGGGCGAAGTGCCGGGGCTGGCCCCAGGCCACGATGTCGCCCAGCGCGTGCTGCTGGAGCCGCTCCGCGCTGTTGTTCTGGACGCGAGTCGTGATGCGCAGCGCGCCGAGGGTGCCCTCGGGCGCCTCGTCCAGGGCCCAGCTC
>JAJDAI010001034.1 GCA_029261955.1 Deltaproteobacteria bacterium
CCAGGGCCTCGAGCAGGGCCTCGCGGGCCGCGCTGACCTGTCCCTGGCGGAACCGAGCTTCCGCGAGTCGGCTGTAGGCCCACGCGCTGCGTGCCTTGTATTGGATCCCCCTCTCGAAGGCCTCGGTCGCTTCGGCGTAGCGCTCCTGGCCCAGGAGCGCCTCCCCCAGATAGTGGTGGAACATGCCGCGGTCGTGCTCCACGTTCACCAAGGCCAGGAAGTGGGCACCCGCCCTCAGGTGATGCTCCGCCCTCAGCTCGAGCAGGCCCAGGTAGTAGCGCGCGACCTCGTTCCGCCCCTCCTGCTCGAGTGCGAGGTCCAGGTGCGTGCGCGCCGTCTCGGTGTCGCCGTGATGGAACAGCAGGACGCCCAGGGCCGCGTTGAGTTCGGGGGCGAACCACTGGACCTCCACCGCCTCCCGGAAAGCGGCCACCACCGGCTCGAGGCTCGGCAAGGGCTGGAAGAACACGTCCGCGTCGTGGTCGCGTGTGTACCCGAGGGGGTCGCGCCCGACGTGGTCGAGGACCAGGCGGGCCGCGCGCTCGGGATCGCCCAGCCGCAGGCCCACGTAGGCCGCCCACAGGTAGCCGGGCATCCAGTCCGGGTCGATCTCGACCGAGCGTTGGAAGGCCTCCATCGCCTCCTTCCACTGCCTGGACCCGAGGAGCGCGACGCCCGAGTGGAACGCCACCCGGGCCCGGAGCCCCTCGTCCAATTCGGCCGCTTCGGCCCGCGCGAAGGCGGGCACGGCGTCCAGTGGGCGCTCCGTCTCCGCGAGCGCGAGGGCGCGGTGAAACCAGGCCGCCTCCTCGGTCGAGTCCACGGCGAGGACCTCGTCCGCCGCGGCGAGCGCTCCCTCGATGTCCCCGGCGAGCCGCCGGGCTGCGGCCAGGTGCAGGGTCAGGCCCCGGCGCACCCGCAGCGTCATCGCGGAGTCACCCGAGCCCAGCTGCCCCTCCATCGCTTCCGCCGCGCGCGCCGCCTCTCCGTCGCGCTGGTAGGCGAGCACCGCGCGCGGCATGACCGCTGTGCCCAGCGACGGGTTGAGCTCGATCGCCTGATCGAAGTGGGACGCCGCGCGCTCGTAGTCGCCGGCGAACAGGTGGATCCGGCCGAGGACGGCGTGGGCCGCAGACGAGTCCGGCCGCAGCTCCAGCTGGTGCTCGAAGTAGTCCACCGCCTCCGCCGCGCGCCCCTCCTCGAAGGCCCGGATCCCGAGGACGTAGAGCACCTCCTGGAAGCCGGAGTCGAGCTCGAGCGCCCGGTCGAACTGCGCCAACGCGACGTCCGGCTCCTCGGCGTGCGTGGTCAAGGCCGCGAGGCCGAGCAGGTAGTGCAGCACCGGATCATCGGGCCGCTCGCGGAGAGCCTGGCGGGCGAGGGCCGCGCCCTCAGCGGCGCTGCCTGAGTGGATCAGGAACCCGGCTTGCGCCCGGCGCACCGCGGGGGCGAACTCGCCGGTCGCGTCAGCGAGCCGCAGCAGGTAGATCGATCGGCTCAGCAGGTCGAGGGAGCCGGCGCGGCGGTACACCAGGAGGCAGTAGACCTCCGTGAGCGAGGCGAGGGCCAGGGCGTTGGTGGGGTCCAACACGACCGCCTGCTCCAGCGTGTTCCGAGCGGCGTGCAGGTCCTCCACCGCGCCGCGGAGCGCCTCCTCGCGCCCGCGGCGGGAGAGCTCCATGGACGACGCCTGCTCGGCGCCCGGCTGGACCAGCTCGGGGTGGTCGCGGCTCAAGCGCTCGAGCAGGTGTGCGGCCTCGTCCGCCGGTTCATCCTTCGGCTCCGAGCTCCCGTCCAGCCAGACCATCGCCACGGAGCTCGCGCCCCATGCGATCGCGCCGAGAAGCAGGAGGCCGAGCACGATCACGACCACGGGACCTGCGACCCGGCCCACGTCCGGGGGCGGAGGGCGGACCCGGAAGCTCACGTCCTGCTGCACCTCGGGGATGGAGCTGGCCTTGGGCGGGGGCAGCAGGTGCCCGAACTCGGGGTCGAGGTGGCTTCGCACCCAGGGGCCGCCGTCAACGGACAGCTCGTCGTCCCGCTCGACCTTGCCCGCGGCGATCCGCGCCAGGATCGTCTGCCGGTCGAACGGACCGTAGACGCCGCTGTTGGCGCGACGGATCATCCAACGCCGCTCGCCCTCCGGGAACGCGGCATCCTCGGGGCTCAGGGAGGGCGGGGGGGGAGCCTCCGTCACAGCCTGGTCTGCTCCGTCCCCGACCAGCCCCAGCGGCGCGTCGGCCCGCCCCGGACTCCAAGGCCGGCCGGCGACCTCCCCAAGGCCCAGTTCCAGGGGGGCCCCCGGCGGCCCGTCCGGTTCGTCGTCGTCCGGACGGTTGCGGCAGACGTCGCACAGCGGGACCACCTCCCCGGGGAACGGCTCGGTCAGCTCGCCGCACTGGAAGCAGTGGATCGGCAGCGGCCCGTCCTGGAGCGAATGGAAGTTCGCGTCGCCCGCGCCCCCGTCCCGGGGTGTCTCCATGCCACACGTGGGGCAGTTCACCAGGTCGGAGGTCGGAGGCGGATCCTCGGGTGCATGGAACGCGCGGTAGCAGTGGATGCAGACCAGACTCATGCGCGCGTCCCCCAGCGGCGCCGCGGGCGCCACCCGCTCCGAGGGTAGCCCACCATCGGCTGGCAACCGAGACCGCCAGCACGCGGGGCCCTTCAGCCGCCGGGAGCCTGCTGGCGTCCCCTTGGGCGGTGCGTGTCGGTCCTCGGTCGGCTCTCACCCCCTCCTGTCGGCAGGACGGAGGTGATGCTGCTCGTCGATCAGAGGTCCCCCCGGACCACGCCCGCCCGGCCGAAGCCGCCGCTCACGCCGGCGACGGTGCCCTCCATCGGCGAACGATGGATGCGGACACCGCCGCTGGCGTCGCTCACGAGCGAACACGGAGCATCGGCCTACTCGCAGGCGTCCGTCACGACCAGCGCGTTGATGTCGGGGCTGAAGAGCGCCGTGGGGCTCAGCGACGGGGCGTAGAGGCCCAGGGGCCAGGGGAACGTGGCGTAGCTGGCGCTGTTGCCGACGTAGAAGTCCCCGTAGGAGCCCACGCCGAAGTTGAAGGTCTTGCCGCCGTAGAGCTGCGAGAAGGCACCTGAAGGCAGGAGCTCGAAGAGCCCGCCCTGCCCGCAGAGCAGCACATCGCCGTCGTCCACCTTGATGTCCTCGCCGCCGTCGCTGTTCAGCAGCGTGGTCGATCCCGCGTTCAGGTCGATGCGGTCGGTGCCGCGGGCGAAGGTCCCGGCGTAGGCGGTGCCGTTGGTGGTCACGACGCTCGTCGCCGACTCGAAGGCGAACTGGCTCGTGGGGTTGGAGGACACCTGGGTGGCCAGACCGGTCAGCTCATCGATCGCGAAGATGCCGAACTCGTTCGCGGCATGGAGGGTGCCGTCGGGGGCGAACTGCAGGTCTTCGGCGGCCGTTGCCGAAATCAGCGTCGCCTGGCCCGCACCGTCGACGGCGTAGATGCCGGGGGTCCCGAGGCCTTGCGTCGTCGCTTCCAAGCCACCGGTGCCCACGAAGACCTCGCCGAGGGAGGAGACGGTCAGGGCGTAGGACGGGAAGGTGCTGACCTGGGCGGGCGGGGTCGCCGGGGCGCCGCTCGTCCAGCGGAAGACGCCGTCGTCCGTGGTGAAGTGGACCACGTCGACCTCCTCGGCCAGCCCGTCGCAGGTCCCGGCGCAGTCCTCGATGGCCGAGCCTTCACAGGTCCCGGCACAGTCTTCGGCCGCCTCGCCGCCGCACTCACCCGCGCAGTCCTCGACGGCCGCGCCGCCGCAGACGCCGGCGCAGTCCTGCTCGTCGAGGGGACAACAGTCCCCGTTGGCGTCGGGGAGCACGTCGCCGGCATGGTTCACGTGAGCGTTCACGCAGGCGTTCGTGGAGACCGTGATGACGGTGTAGGGGTTCGTCGCCGAGCTCGTGGCGTGGCAGAACGTGACCCTCCGGTTCACGGCCTCGTCGAGGCACTCCGAGGACGTGAGCGCGTAGGCGTCCCACTCCAGGTCGGCGTTCTCGAAGGCCGCCATGTCGTCTGCGCAGCCCGCCATGAAGGCGGCGGCGAGCAGGAGTAGCGGGTAGAGGGCGGTTCGAAAGCGCATGGGAGCTCCAGGTGGGTGGGCGGGCGCGCTGCGGGTGCAGTGGCGTCGGACCGCAGCCTAGTGAGGGCCTCCCCTCCCAGGACCACACAGAGATCGCACAGGGCTCGGGGCGGAGCTTGCACAACGCAGGACGCCGAGCTGGCTGGCGGAGTGCGGCCTCGCGGGTCCCATCCGGCAGACCTCGAGATGGACGCCCCCGTGACCTCAATATGAACCCCTCGACGTCTCGAAACGGAGCCACCCCATTCGAGATCGGTTCATGTTGAAACGAAACGACGTCGATCCAGGGTCGGCCTGCTTCTTGCTAAGTCTCGTGCGCGCGCCGGCGTGCTCGCTAGCGCAATCAGATGAACCGAGGGGCCAGCAGAGAGCGCCCTGCGTGTGGGCTGGGCGCTCGGAGGGCTGATCGCAGATGAAGCTTGTGCTGCTGATGATCGTGGGCACCGTGCTGACCGGCTGTGCCGCCGACTCGGGCTTGGGCTGGGCGGGCGACGATCCGCCGCGTGACGTCGACGACCCGGACCCCGAGGACCCCCTCGATCCTCCCGAGGACGACCCCTTCTGCGAGACCCCCTGGGACGGCACCGGCCCCCGACTCAGCGAGCAGGCCGTCGACCGTGGGCTGGACGTCCCGACGACGTCGTTCTTCGACCTGGGCGGCGAGGCGACCGCCGGCGCGGCGGCCCTGGTGGCCCGCGACCTGGACGCCGATGGCGACGTGGACGTCCTGCTGCTGGACCCTCTGGAGGGGCCGCTGCTCTTCGGCAACGACGGCACGGGCCACTTCGAGTACCGGCTGCGCGAC
>JAJDAI010001035.1 GCA_029261955.1 Deltaproteobacteria bacterium
GCCCTCCGCAGCCGCCCAAGGCCCCAGCGTGACCAGGGCGGGCAGGAGGGTGAACGTCGCCATGAAGAGGCGTTGGACGCGGCGGACGAGGTACACGGGGACTCCGAAGCTCCGAGCCTCCGAAGCTACCAGACCCGACGATCCGTGCCACCAAGCCGTTTTGAAAAGCGCCGAGGCGCCTTCACTCGCCCGGCGATCCGTCCCACCCGGACGCGGCGCCGCCGAGCAGCGGGTCCAGCTGGCCGAGGCGCCGCTGCACCACCGAGCGGGGCCCCGCGATCAGGAGCGAGACCTCCGAGGACAGCCGCGGCGCCACGCAGGACCGCAAGGCCGCGACCTGTTCCTCAGTCCAGGACTCGCCCGTCGGCGCCCCCAACGGCCAGCCGCCGAGCCAGCGCCAGGTGTCGCCCTTCAGGCCCCAGTGCACCGAGGCGTCGATGGTGCCGCCGGTCCGCCCCGTGCCCGCGTCCAGCCCGAGGCAGCCGTCGATGAGCCCGAGTCCGGGCACCCCCGCCGCCCAGGCCTCGCCGTCCTCGCCGCCCACGGGCGAGGCGCTCTTGCGGGCCTGCCGGGACCGGGCGATGGCGCGCTCCGCTGCGGACACCCCGTCCCCGCTCAGGGCGGCGACGACGTACTGGGTCACCGCCTGGTCGTGGCGACCCGAACGGTCCAGCAGGTCCCCGAACTCCAGCCGGCGTTCCCACTGGCCGCGGCCCCCGGGGAAGAGCTCGAAGAAGGAGTTGTAGAGCTCGACCGCGCGCGCCAGCTCCAGCGGCGAAGGCTCGCCCGACGGCGGCGAGGCCAGCGCCTCCGCGAGATCCAGCAGCGCATCCGCGACGGCCTGCACCGCCGAGGCGCGGGCGTCCTGGTTCTTCACGATCCAGCGGCTGTCCGGCCCGTAGTCCGACAGGAGCACGCCGACCTCCTCCGTCGCCTCCTCGAGCTGCCCGCAGTTGCGGTAGAGCGAAGCGAGGCGGGCCTGCCGCTCGGCGTTCTCGGCCGCGAGGGGAGCCGAAGCCAGGGCCTCGCGCAGGCCGGCGAAGGTGGCGGGGTCGTCGCACTTCGGGGCTTCGGGGCCCTCGGCCTCGGTCTTGGCCTGGGGCTTCAACAGGATCGCGCAGAACAGCAGGGTGCCCACGGCGACAACGGTCAGAATGCGGTCCAGCACGGCCCCAGGATGCAGGCTCAGGCGGCCGATCGCTACCGGATGACGTCGACCCCGCGCATGTACGGGCGCAGGACCTCGGGCACGGCGATGCTGCCGTCAGCCTGCTGGTACTGCTCGATGATGGCCACCAGCGTGCGGCCGAGCGGCAGGGCCGAGCCGTTGAGCGTGTGCAGGAACTGCGGCTTCGCCGTGGGCTCCGGGCGGTAGCGGATGTTGGCCCGCCGCGCCTGGAAGTCCCTGAAGTTGCTGCAGGAGCTGACCTCACGGTAGGCCTTCATCCCGGGCAGCCAGACCTCGATGTCGTAGCACTTGTAGGCGCCGAAGCTCGTGTCCCCGGTGCTCAGCACGACCGTCTGGTAGTGCAGGCCGAGCAGCTGGAGCGCGCGTTCGGCCTGGCCGGTGAGCTCCTCGTGCGCCGCGTCGCTGTCCTCGGGCTTCACGAACTGCACGAGCTCGACCTTCTCGAACTGGTGCTGCCGGATCAGGCCGCGGGTGTCGCGCCCGTAGCTGCCGGCTTCGGCCCGGAAGCAGGGCGTGTAGGCGCAGAAGCGCTGCGGCAGGTCGGCGCCGTCCAGGATCTCGCCCGCGTAGAAGTTGGTGACCGGCACCTCGGCCGAGGGCACCAGGTAGAAGTTGTTGGGCTCGGTGAGCCGGAAGAGGTCCTCCTCGAACTTCGGCAGCTGCGAGGTGCCCGTCAGCGAGCGGTCGTTGACCAGGAAGGGCGGGACGAGCTCGGTGTAGCCGTGCTGCTCGGTGTGCAGGTCGAGCAGGAAGCTCATCAGGGCACGGTTCAGCTTCGCGGCGCCCGCGCGCAGGAAGGTGAAGCGGGCGCCGGTCACCTTGGCCCCGCGCTCGAAGTCGAGGATGCCGAGGTTCTCGCCCAGCGTGTGGTGATCCTGGGGCTCGAAGTCGAGCTCCCGCTTCTCGCCCCAGGTCCGCAGGATGACGTTCGCCGACTCGTCGGCGCCATCGGGCGCGTCGGGCGCGATGCGGTTGGGGATGCTGAGCATCAGGGTGTCGAGCTCGACCTCGTAGGCCTTGACCTCAGCCTCGCCCGCCGCGACCTGATCGCCGATCGCCGACAGCTCGGCCCGCAGCGCCTCGGCCTCGTCCCGCTTGCCCTGCTTGAAGAGCCCACCGACCTCTTTGCTGCCCGCGTTGCGGCGGGTCTGCAGCTCCTCCAGCTGGCCGCGCATCTCCTTGCGGCGCGCCAGTCGGGCGAGCAGATCGTCGAGGTCGAAGTCGTGCCGACGCGAGCTGAGCATCGCGCGCACGGCGTCAGGGTTCTCTTCGAGGTAGCGGCGGTCGAGCATGGCGGGCTCCTGGCGAGGGGCGGAAACGATCGGGTCCGGGCTGCATGGTGTCAACCCGTCCTGCGAAGGCGGGCGCGCGAGGGCGTGAGTCTCGCGCGCGAGCGCGCAGCCTTCACAAACGATTGACAATCGCCGGGTTCTGGAGATCCTCCGCGCACGTTTGAGGAGTCCCCATGACCGTCCGATCCCTTTCGATCCTGCTCTTGCTCGCCCTCGGCCTCCTGGTCGGCTGCGAGAACACACGTCCCCCGGGCCAGCTGCCCGACGACGACGACGCAACCGGAGACGACGACGACGCAACCGCGGACGACGACGACTCCGCGGACGACGACGACGCGATCGACGACGACGACGCGACCCCCGACGACGACGACGTCACCCCCGACGACGACGACGCCACGGCCGACGACGACGACGCAACCGCAGACGACGACGACGCCACCTCGAGCGACTGCCAGGTCGCCGAGACGCTGCTCTGCGACCAGCCGCTCAGCGGCAACAACGGCGGCCCCGGCTCCACCAACGCCATCGACACCTGGGTCTGCAGCGGCTTCCCGCTCACCGGCCCCGAGTACGCCTACGCCTTCGCGGCGCCCGTGGATGGCACCTACACCGTCAGCGTCACCGGGCTCTCCGCCGACCTCGACCTGCTCCGCATCGACGGCGGCGACTGCCGGCCCAGCGAGTGCAGTGACGCCTCGCAGAACTTCGACACCGAGGACGAGTCGATCAGCTTCGACGCGGACGGGGGCGATGCCTTCGTCTTCGTGGTCGACGGCTACGACCTCGCGGTCTCCGACTTCACGATCGAGGTGGCCTGTGGCCTCGGCGACGACGACGACGCAACCGCAGACGACGACGAC
>JAJDAI010001036.1 GCA_029261955.1 Deltaproteobacteria bacterium
GCCCGGCGCGACGGACACAAGGGTGTCCCCGGCGCGGAGGAAGCCGCCGAAGGTCCTGCCGCTGTGCAGGGTCTGGCTTGCCCCGCCGCCCGTGACCGTGATCGCCGCGCTGGCGCTGGCTCGGAATCGCCGGTGGTCGCCCTCGTGCAGCCAGTTCAGGTCGACGTCAGTGGCCTCGCTGAAGGCGGGCGATTCCCAGGTCCAGGTGTGGGCACGGAAGCTGAAGTCCCGCTCGATCGAGTAGTCGAGGCTGACGCCCGGGCAAAGCTCGTCGTCGCCGGGGAGGGCGGTGACGCTGTGCACCGGGTTCTGCCCCCGCGCGGGGGTGTGGGTCCCCACGGAGAAGTCGCCGAGCTCGAAGCCCAGGGGGCCGGAGTCGAAGGAGCCATGGCCCGAAGAGGGGAGCGAGGCCAAGGCGAGCAGCGCCGCAGTGGCGGCGGCAGCGGAGAGTCGATTCATGGGGAGGTGTCTTCCGGTTGGGCAGGTCCGGCATGCATGTGCCGGATCTCGCCCGACTTCCATGCAACGAGCGGCGCCCCCATGACGTCAACCTGGGCGGGGGAAGAAATTCTCCCAGGGACCGCGGGGACGCGGCCTCTCCATGCGGCCTTTTTCGGCCTCGCGCCCGCTGCCCTACACGCCCAGCCAGCCAGCCGCGGACTGCACGACCTCCGCCAGCACGCCCTCGTCGAAGGGGCTGCGCAGGCCCGCGGAGCGAACCATCGCCTGGAAGGGCTCCGTCGCGCCGCGCCCGCAGAGCGCCACGTACTCGGTCATGGCGCCGGCGTGGTCGTCCAGGGAGCGGTGCCAGAGCTGCAGGGCGCAGGTCTGCGCGAGCGCGTAGTCCACGTAATAGAAGGGGTAGACGTAGATGTGGCGCTGGCCCTGCCAGAAGCCGCCTTCGCTCGCGTGCGGGAGGTCGCCGTAGCTGCGCCAGGGCAGGTAGGTGGCCTCCATCTCCTGCCAGATCGCGTGCCGCTCGGCGGGGGACGCGCTCGGGTTCTCGAAGACGCGGTGCTGGAAGTGGTCCACGGCGACGCCGTAGGGCAGGAAGGTCAGCGCGCGGATGAGGTGCTGGCGCCGGAAGCGGTCGACCTCGTCCCCGAAGAACGCATCCAGGGCCGGCCAGGACAGGAACTCCAGGCCCATGGAGTGGACCTCGGCCGCCTCGGCGCTGCAGCGCACCTGGTCGATCCAGGGCAGCGGGCGCGAGCACCACTTCTGGAAGGCGTGGCCGACCTCGTGCACCAGGACCTTCACGTCGTCCTTGCTGCCGTTGCAGTTGGCGAAGATGAAGGGCAGGCGCGGCTCGGGGAAGGTCGTGCAGAAGCCGCCGGGGGCCTTGCCGTCGCGCACCGGCAGGTCGAGCAGGCCGCGCTGGACCATGACGTCGAAGAAGGCGCCGAGCTCGGGGTGCAGGGCCCCGAAGGCTTCGCGGCCGGCCTCGATGAGGTCGCCCTTGGGGGTCGGGGCGCCGCGGGAGTCGGGGACCTCCTCGTCCCAGACCCTCAGCGCGTCCAGGCCGAGGGCGTCCTGCTGCTGGGCGCGCAGGGTCGCGGCGAGCGGCACCACGTGCTCGCGGATGCGGGCGCGGAAGCGGGAGACGTCGTCCCGCCCCCAGTCCACGCGCCGGCGGCGGCGGTAGGCGGTCTCGATGAAGTCGCTGTGGCCCAGGGTCTTGGCGATGCCCGCGCGCAGCTGCACGAGCTCGTCGTAGATGCCGTCGAGCTGCTCGCGGTGGCCGGCGTAGAAGGACCACTTGGCGCGCGACGCGGCCTCGCGGCGGGCCCGGTCGGGGTCGCCCCGGTGCACGGCCAGGGCGGAGAGGCTCTGGTTCGATCCTTCGAATTCGACCTTCGCCGAGCCCATCAGCTCGAAGTAGCGGGCCGCGGTGTCCTTCTCCTCGTCCAGGCGCTCGGAGGCGGCCGGATCGAAGGCCTCCAGGTCCATGCGCCAGGCGGCCAGGGTGCGGTCACCCACCTCGGCCTGCACCTCGGGCTCGTCGAGCAGGCGGCGGATGACGGTCGCGTTGCGGTCGTCGAGCCAGGTGGACAGGCGGTTCGCGCGGTCCCGGGCGTCGCGCGCGGCGGCGTCGCGGGTGTCCTGCCGAAAGCGGAGCCCGGTGACGGCCAGCCAGGTGTCCGTCTGGCGGCGCAGGGCGTCCCAGGTGAACAGCGCGTCGAGCGGCTCGTCATCGGCCTGCTTCATCAGCGCGGCATACTGGCGGTCCAGCGCGACGCGGTCGGGCTCGGGCGGGGCGAAGGTGTCGAAGTGGTGCAGGGGGGCCATGGACGCTCCGTCGGGGGACCGAACCATGGCAGACGGCGGCAGGCTTTGTGAGGAGGACGGCATGAAGTATCTGGGCGGGCGCGTGGAGGTCGTGGTCGGGGACATCACGACGCTGGCGGTGGGCGCCGTGGTCAATGCGGCCAACTCGGCCCTGCTCGGCGGCGGTGGCGTCGACGGGGCGATCCACCGGGCGGGCGGGCCGGAGATCCTGGCGGCCTGCCGTGTTCTTCGGCGTGACCTGTGGCCGCAGGGGCTGCCGACCGGGGAGGCCGTGGCGACGACGGCGGGGGCGATGCCCTGCGACGAGATCATCCACACCGTCGGGCCGATCTGGAGTGAGGTGCCCGGGGATCCCGAGGACCTGCTGGGGCGCTGCTACCGGAGCTGCTTGAGGTTGGCGGCGGAGCGCGGACACGCCTCGGTGGCCTTCCCGGCCATCAGCACCGGCGTCTACGGCTACCCCAAGGACGAAGCCGTCCGGCGCGTGTCCGCGGTGCTGCAGGAGGGGGTGGGACCCTCACGGATCCTGCTGGTCTTCTTCTCGCAGCGGGACGCCGACACCTTCGCCCGCGAGACCACCCTTCGCTGAGACCCGGCGGGCCTCCCGGCGGCGGTAGGAGTCGAACTTGGCGGGCTCGGGCAGCTCGAAGTGCAGGGCTTGCCCGGTGACGGGGTGGTCCAGGTGCAGCTCGGCCGCGAAGAGGAACAGGCCCATGCCCTTCATGATCGGCGGGGTGCCGTGCAGGTCGTCCCCGAGCACCGCCGCGCCGGCCTGGGCCAGGTGGATGCGGATCTGGTGGGTCCGGCCGGTGCTCGGGAAGGCGTCGAGTGTGGTCACGCAGCCCACGTGCAGGCTCGGCGTGTGCTCGACGACGCGCCAGCTCGTGGCGGCGGGGCGGCCGTCGATGGGTGCCTCGGAGGAGCCGTCCTGCAATCGACCCGCGACGAGGCTCCGGTAGCGCTTCCTGATGCGGCGCTCCTGGAACGCCCGCCCCAGCCCCACCTGGGCGCGGTGGCTGCGCGCGACGAGCAGCAGGCCGGCGGTGCGCACGTCGAGCCGGTGGACCGGCGTCGGCACCACGAGCCGGTCGAGCTCCGGGGACGGCGGCAGGTTGAAGGGCAAGGCGTGCGCGACGCAGCGGTGGCGGTTGCCGCTGACCGGCAGGCCGGGCGGCTTGTCGATGACGGCGAGGTGCTCATCGGCCCAGTGGACCGTCAGCGGGAGTTCGTAGACGGGGTGGGGCGTCGCGCCCTCGAGGATGGCGATCTGCTGGTTGGGCTTGAGCCTGCGGGAGGTCTCGACCGGCTTCCCGTCGAGCAGGATCTCCCCCGCCTTGAGCTTCTTGCGCACCCGCTTGCGCGACGCGAAGCCGAAGCGCGTCATCACCCACGCGTCGATGCGCGCGCCATCGACGTCGTCGGGGGTGGTGCAGGTCGCGAGCACGTCCATCCCCGCCATCCTGACACTTTGGGCCAGATGGGGTCAGACCCCGGTTGGCCCGCGGTGGATTATGCTCGGCGGCATGCGCGCACTGCTTGTTCTTGCCCTGCTGACCGCCTGCCCCACCGAGGAGGAGCCCCCCGTCGAGGACGACGTCCAGGAGGACGCGGACGACTTCGCGGACCGGCTCTCCGAAGACCTGGCCGACCTGAACGCGGCGATGGAGCAGGTGGCGGCGAGCGCAGACGATCTCGAGGAGCGGGACGAGGCGCGGCGCTGCTACCCGACCGTCGGCAACTGCTCGGTCTGCTTCGACCTGCTGGGCACGCCGGCGCAGGGCACCTTCACGAGCGAGATCGAGGACTCTCCCTGCGGCCGGGCCATCGAGATCGCCGGGCGCACGCTCAACTACTCCATCGCCGAGAGCGACCTGCAGGGCAACTGGCAGGCGACGGGCCTGGGCGGCGACTACGACATCCTCGCCAGCGGCGAGCGGGCCTCGACCCTGGACATCCAGTCGGCGCGGCGCGGCGTCGTGAACTTCGATTCGACCTGGTTCCTGGACGACCTGAGCGCCACGGTCGAGGACCTCAGCGTCACCGAGTGGTCCTTCACCCTGACCTACGGGAGCTTCGCGGGGCAGGAGTGGGTGGCGACGATCGGCGGGGACGTCGTGAGCGTCAGCGGCACGGTGAGCTCGGACCACGGCTTCACCTGCACGGTCTCGGGCTCCTACGAGACGCCGAACGTGAGCTGCACCGCCGGCTGAGGCGCGCTACCGGCTCCAGTCGGCCTGGAGCATGCCGCTGCGCAGGGTGCCGCTGCTGCCCCAGATCCAGTAGTCGGGCTGGCCGCTGCGCGAGGACCAGGGGACCGAGCTGTAGAGCAGGCGCTCGCTGCCGGGGCTGGCGGTCACGACCGCGTTCAGGCGGTCGCCGTTGGGGAAGACGAAGAGCATCGCGCCGGGCCAGGAGTCCCCGTCGACCCCCACGGTCGAGCCCCAGGAGAAGGGCCCGCTCAGGCCCTCCACGTCCTCCTCCGCGACGCCGACCCAGATGAGGTTCCGCTCGGCACGGATGGTGTCGTTGAGCTCGGCCAGGGGCACGGCGCAGGCGTGGCCGTTGCCGGTCATCGACCAGGCGGAGACGAGGTAGCTGGCGTACTCGTGGAACTCGCTGCCCGGCTCGTCGTACACGTAGCAGAAGGGGCGTCGGTAGACCTGATTGTAGGGCCCGTGGACCTGGGCGTTCTTGCCGTCCTCGGGGCCGATCCAGAGCGGGCCGTCGGGCAGGTCGTGCTCGACGCCGTCCACCTCGATGGAGGTGTGGCCGCGGGCGAGCAGGCCCGCGCCGTCGATCTCCATCGAGCGCACGTTCGTCGTGCTCAGGCTGAGCCCGTCGTCGTCCAGCGAGTCGAGGACGAGGTCCTGGTCGGGGTCGAGCGAGGACTGGAGCGTGACGTAGCTGTGCTTCGGCGAGTAGGCGGCGCTGGGGGAGCGGAAGTGGAACTCGGGCTCCAGGGGGTCGAGGGCGTGCTCCTGCATGAAGTCGAAGAGCGGGACCCAGTCGACGCAGTCCACGCCGGGCGCCACGTCCCCGTCCCACCAGTGCCCCGCGCCGGGCTGCTCGTGGTAGCCGACGTCGTCCGTCACCCCGAGCATCGCGTCCCGCATGGCGCGGCCGTGGGCGACCGGCACGTTGTCGTCGGCGTCGCCGTGGATGATGTAGGCGCCGCGGTCCGCCAGGTTCTCCATGTACTCCAGCGTGTCGCTGTGGGCGCGCGCTCGGCCGAGGGCTCCGGTCGGGCGATTCGCCGAGCCGCCGTAGGTGTAGAAGCTCTCCCAGCCCGCGCTCGGACCGGTCGTCGCGAAGCGCCCGGGCGTCGTCGCCATCACGTGCCAGGAGCCGTGCCCGCCCATGCTGTGGCCGGTGAGGTAGACGCCGGTGGGGTCGAGGTTGAAGGAGGCGAAGGCGTCGTCGAGGCTCGCCAGGGCGTTGAAGCGCCCCCACTCCTCCCAGTCGAAGCCGAAGGGGCGGCGGTTGGTGGCCGCGATGACGTAGTTCCAGTCCCGCTGGGAGTAGGAGCGGGCCTGGCCGATGGCCTCGACGCCGGCGCCGTGCAGGGACAGGGCGACCGAGTAGTCGGCCTCGGGATCGAAGTCGCTCGGAGGCACGACGCCGTAGTACTGGACGGAGCCGTCGACCGGGGAGCGGAAGGTGCGGCGGTGGGTCGTGCCGGCGGTCACGGTGGCGAGCTCGATGGTGACCTCGTAGGCGGCCTCGGGGCCCACGGCGCGCAGGGTGACGGGGATGGGGCGCTCGTCCACGTGCTGCCAGGCCGCCTTGGGGCGCAGCAGGAAGGGGGACTGGGTGACCGCGCCCTCGGGCAGGGCGTCGACGGTGGTGGAGGTGGCCTCCAGGAACTCGTTCTCGACCACCTCGAAGGTCGCGTCGAGCAGAGCGCCGCCCGTGAAGTTCAGCACCGGCACGCCCAGCCACAGCTCGTGATCCGTGCCCTCGACGAAGTGGGGGAAGGTCATGTCCATCGTGTTGAGCCAGAGGTCCTGCGTGGTCTCGGCGAGCCGGACGTGCACCGCGCCGCGGGCGCCGATGCCGCGGAAGACGACCTGGTTGCTGCCGTCCTCCGTCATCAGCGGCACCGGCATGTTCTGGTTGCCGTAGATGTTCCCCGGCTGCGCTCGATCGCCCACGTAGATGGAGATGCCGCGGGCGCTGGTGGCCATGAGGTTGGCGCCGGGCTTCGTCTCGATGTGCTGGCCGGCGTAGACGTAGCCGTTGCCGAAGTCGCCGAGGCCGCCGCCCTCGTCCGTGGTGGTCTCGAACCAGATGACCCCGTTCGCGTCCGTGCCGGCCTCGGGCAGCTCGAAGGTCCCGTCGGCGAGCGGCGTGCGGTAGGGATCGGCGTTGACGGGGACCCAACCGACGGTCCAGGTCGAGGCCATCGGCGCGAAGTCGGGCTGCTGCACGACGGGCAGCTGCTCCTCCTCGATGGGCGGCTCCGGCTCGACGGCCTCCGGGCAACCGA
>JAJDAI010001037.1 GCA_029261955.1 Deltaproteobacteria bacterium
GGCGCGCGGCGATCTGGGCGCTCGAGCGATGCACCGGGAGATGATCTCCAACGTCGACGCGCTGCTGCTCGAGGTCTTCTCGTGGACCGCGGGTCAGTACTACCTCGAGTACGCGCAGACGCCGGCGGAGTTCGACGCGCCGGACACGGTGCCGGTCGGGCGCACGCCCACGCAGTACGTGCTCACGGGGATCCGCGAGCGCTATGGCTTCGACCGCTGCCGCGAGACGCTGGCGGCGGCGACGGGGCCGCTCCAGGTCAGCCAGTCGGCCCACTTCATCCTCCGCGAGATGGAGGACCCCTACTACTACGAGAACGTGCTCGCCCAGCTCTCGACGCCCCTGGCGCCGAAGCAGCTGCTGGCCCGGCACCCCTTCGACCGGGACGCGGACGCGGTCGCCGCGCTGACCGCGCTGTGGGTCGTCGGCGGCATCCTGGAGTTGGAGCCCGAGGAGGCGGCGCGACCGGCCCGGAAGCGTGGCCGCAAGCTCGAAGCGGCCCGCCGGCTTCGCCAGGCCGTCACCAACGCCACGAAGGAGCACCCCGACTCCCGCGCGTCGCGCGAGGCCCGCATCCGCGAGCGGCTGCAGAGCAAGAGCCGGCCCGGGGGCAGCGTGGCCTCGATCATGACCGCGCTGGACAAGGTCTCCGGCGAGGTGTCGCTCGAGACCGGCCTGCGTCTGCTGGCCCAGCGGGACTGGAAGGGCGCAGCTGCTGCCCTGCGGCAGGCGGTCAAGGTCGCCCCCAAGAACGTGCGCGGCTACTCCGGGCTCGCGCAAGCGCTGCTCGGTCCCAAGGACGCCGGCCCCGAAGAGCTGGATGAGGCCCTCAAGGTCCTCAAGCAGGCCGTCTCCCTCGCGCCTTCGCACGGTGAGACCTACCACTGGCTCGGCCTCGTGCTGATGCGCATGGGGGCGCGGGACGAAGCGCGGATCACCCTGCGGCGGGCGATCGACCTGGGGAATCCCCACCGGGACGAGACGAAGGTCCTGCTCGGCCAGCTCTAGAGTCCTGCCCAGCTCAGGACTCCAGCGGCCTCCGCGCGAGCCGCCCGTTCACTCGGAGCTGTGGAACTCGAAGGGGTAGCTGAAGGTCACCGAGCCGCCCGTGGGGCGCGGCATGTCGAGCGCGTAGAGCTGGCGCTCCAGGCACTTGCGCATGGACTCGGACTTCAGCGTGGACCGGGACTCCTGCACCGCGCCGCGCATGCGCCCCTCGCCCGTGAGCGTGACCGTGAGCCACATGATGCCTTCGAGGCTCGAGTCGTCCTGCCGCGCGTTCGTGTAGCAGTAGCGGAGCTTGCGCCGGCCGTCGTAGATGGCGGCCTCCACGTGCTTCATCTCCACGAAGCCCTGCTCCACCCCCGAGGCGACCTCGGCCGGGGCCGCCGTCTCGGAATTCCGCTCGGTCAGCTCGTCCGCGGCGTGCAGCGGGATCCGCTGCTGCTCCCCCGCGCCGGCGCGCCGGGCACCCTCGAAGTAGACGCCGCCACGCTGGTCTTCCCAGTCGATGTTGCCACCGTCGGCTCGGCTTCCGCCGCGTGCGCCGGGGCGCCCGCCCTTGCGCGACGACTCGAAGTCGCCGACCCGGATGGGTCCGTTGCCCGCGCGGGCCGTCTCGGCGTCCCCCGCGTGCACGCCCGAGGCGCCGCTGGCCGTGCGGGGGCCGCCGTTCGCCGCGGGGGTGTCGTTCATGTGCATGAGGCGGTAGCCCTGCCAGCTCACGATCCCGAGCAGGAGCAGGACGAGGGCCGGCAAGGCCGCGCGTTGCCACCAGGGGCGGAGGTTGGAGAGGGGCTCGTCGTCGACCAGGAGGGAGGCGAAGGTGTCCTGCGACGACACGTGGAGCTGCACCTGCACCGGGGGCCGTGCGGGCTGCGCTGCCGGGGCCTTCTTCGTCACCTTCGGCGGGGTCGACCTGCGGGCCCGGACCAGCGGCTTGCTGGGGGCGGGCCGGGCCGGAGGCGGCGCCACGGCTGCGGGCGGCGGCGCCACGACAGCGGGCGGCGGCGCCACGGCGGCGGGCTTGGGCGGAGGGGGCGGCGGGGCCTTGGGAATCCGATCGCCGGTCGCGGGGCTCAGGCTCGGAAGCGGGCTCGACGGCGGCGGCTTCGCGGCGCGCGGCGTGGCGGCGGGAGCCGAGCTCGGCGGCGGGGCCATCAGCTCGGCCCGGGGCACCGACTCGAGCTGCATCGTGACCGGGCCGATCTGGAGGCGGTCGCCCGTGACCCAGCGTGAGAATTGCACCGGCGCGCCGTTTCGCAGCGTGAGCAGGCCGGAGCCCGCGAGGTGCTTCACGTAGGCGACGCCGTCGGGCATCACCATGATCTCGGCGTGAGCCGGCGCGACGCCGGGGTAGCTCAGGCGGAAGGCGCAGCGGCCGGCGCCGACCACGAAGCTGCCGACACGCAGCGGCACGCGCTGGGCGCGGCCACCCGGGGGTTCGATGACCACCACCGGCGTGGGGTCGAGCACATTGTCGTCGAGCTCGACGTCCGAGAGCCCCTCGTCTGGCGGGGGCTGGACGCTGGGCGCATCGCCGCCCGGATCGGTCGGTTCTTCGTCGTCGAAGGCGTCGCTCTGGGGCGCTGCGGCCTCGGGCGGGGGGCTCGCTTCGCTGCGGGCGTAGCTGAGACGCAGCGACACGGGGCCGAGGTCCAGCTCGTCGCCCTCGCGCAGGCGCGCCTTGTTCATGGGCTGGCCACCCAGCAGGACCCGGCCTTCGCCCGCGAGGTTGGCGGCCTCGAGGTACTTGCCCCCCACCACGGTCACCTCGAGGTGACGCGGGGCGATCGCGGGGTGCTTCAGACGCAGGCTCGCGCCGTCCTCCGAGCCGATCACCAAGTGGTTCCGGTTCAGCGGGACGGTGCGGATCACCTCGCCGCGGCGCAGGATCTCGAAGCGGGGGATGACGACTTTGCGCTCGCTCATGAATGGGTCCGAGCGTGCTGCACGGGAGGGGCACGCCGCGTTGACGGAATCGGGCGGCTCCCTATACTTCCGCCGCTCCCGGGGGAGGGTACCACGCGTGCGCGTGACACCCTGGGCGCCCACTCTGCAGGAGACCGTCGATGCCACTGCTCAAGGGCGCCATGGGGGCCCGTCGATACCGCGTGCTGCTCGCGTCGGATCCGCCCGACCGCGACCGGTACCTCGAGCTGCTCAACGAGCACGCCTTCCGCGAGCCGGACAGCAAGGCCAAGGCGGGTGAGAACCAGGGCTGGGTCAGCCTCCACAACCTCTGCATCACCGAGTTCACGCACGAGGACAGCTACTACAACCAGTACCTGTGCTTCGCCCTGCGCATGGACAAGAAGGCCATCCCGGCGCGGCTGCTGAAGGCCCTGCTCGACCTGAGGGTCACGCACTGGCTCCAGGAGATGAACCGCGAGCGGGTGCCCGCGGCGGTGAAGCGGGAGCTCAAGGAGCAGCTCGAGCTGGAGCTGCTGCCCCGCCAGCTGCCCAGCGTCGGCGCGCACGATGTGTGCTGGGACCTGGCCAACGACGTCGTCTGGTTCTTCAACAACGGGAACAAGGCGAACGAGGTGTTCCGCACGCTCTTCGCGCAGACCTTCAACCTGGAGACGCAGCCCATCGCGGCGCTCCAGCTCATCGCGAACCACCGCAAGAAGGACGTCTGGGTGCCGCGCCTGGACTCCATCGGCCACGCCGACTACCGCCCGGAGCCGTGATGAGCGAAGAAGAGCCCGGAGCCGTGATGAGCGAAGAAGAGAACGAGGCCCCCGAGGCCGAGCTCTGGGACGAGCCCGCGCCCGTCGAGGACAAGAGCTGGGAGCAGAAGCTGGAGGGGGACGAGTGGATCAACGAGTCCCTCGACCTGCACCCCACCGATCACCCGGCGTCGCGCTTCCTGGGCAAGGAGTTCCTGCTCTGGCTGTGGTGGCGCAGCGAGAAGGACTTCGGCACGGTCGAGCTGGGTGAGATGGGCAAGGTCGACTACTGGATCGACGACCGGATCTCCTTTCGCACGCCCGGCGAGGACCCGCAGACCAGCGACCTCAAGGGCGGGGCGCCCGCGACCACGGCGGAGGCCCACATGGCCCTGCGCGCCGGCAAGGTCGTGGAGACGGCGTCCCTGGGCTTCCGGGTCCGGGAGCGCGAGTACATGCTCCAGTTCAAGGGCGAGGGCATGGAGCTGTCGGGCGTGAAGGTCCCCTCGGAGTGCGACGAGGGCGTCGACGAGCAGATCTTCGAGCGCATGTTCCTGCTCGACGAGATCACCGCGATCCTCGACCAGCTCTTCTTCCGGTTCTGCGAGCAGCGCCTGGAGGACGGCTGGAACACCCAGGTTCTCCCCGAGATCCGCCAGTGGGTGGCCGGGGACGCTTGAACCCCGGGGGGTGCGCTGGTAGAAGGCGCCGTCCCTGGAAACGGGGACTCCGGAGCTGTAGCTCAGCTGGATAGAGCACTGGCCTCCGAAGCCAGGGGTCGTGGGTTCGAACCCCGCCAGCTCCGCCATTCAGAACGACTGCGGCCCGCCTCGATGCTTCGGGGCGGGCCGCGTTCCGTTTCGGGCTGCGGATCAGAACTCGATGATGGTCACGCCGCGGTCGACGCGCTCCTCGTCCTCGTCCTGGGTGTCGCGCTGACGCGGCTCGCGCGGCGGGCGACGCTCGATCCGAAGCGGCTGGCGGCGGGTTCGCTCCCGCTGCTCCTGCTCCTGCTTGATGCGCTCGATGATGAATGCGTCCAGCACGATCTACTCCGCTTTGTCCGACTATAGAGCCCCCCCGTCGGTTGCGAAAGGGCCCCTGGGGGCCTCAGCGGCGCGGACGGCCGGCGGGGCCTCAGTCGGGGTCGAGGGCCTCGGCGACAGCATCGGCGCGTTCTTCCGACAGGCCCTGGGCTCGGGCGAGCACGAGGGCCTCCTTCGCCAGCGCGCGGTAGAGGTCCGCAGCCGGGTCGTCCCCCAGGGCGGCGAGGTTCCGCGCCACCGTCGCGTCGTCGCCGCGGGGAATGGGGCCGGTGATCGACTTCGCGAAGCGGCCGTCCCGCAGGTTGGCGACCGTGCCGGCCACAAGCGGCCACAGCAGCTCCCAGCTCTGCTCGGGCGGCACGCCGGCGCGCTGCATGGCGCGGTCCGCGGCGGCCTCCAGGGCCACGAGCAGGTTGGACGCGAGCACGGCAGCGGCGTGGTAGGCGGCCTTTCCGCCCGGGGCCAGGGTGGCGATGGGGTGCGCCGTGGCCTCGGCCAGGGTGCGGCCGACGGCGATGGCATCGGGGTGGCCGTCCAGCGCGACGCAGTACGGCGGCGGCAGGAAGGGCAGCTCGGCGGCCGGCCGGAAGGACTGGAGCGGGTGGTAGCCCCCGAAGGCGATGCCGTCCCGGCCAGGGTCCAGCTCGGCCGAGTCGGTCGCGCCGCTGAGGTGCAGGAAGACGGCCTGTGAGGCGGGGAGCTCGTGGGCGAGCTGCGCGATGGCGCCGTCGAGCACGGCGAGGACGAAGACGTCGGCCTCGATCTGGAGCTGGGAGGCGGCGCCGCTGTGGTGCGGCACGTCGGAGAAGGGCGCCGCTCGCTCGCTGCGGTTCCAGGTGGCGACCAGGTCGAGCCCCGCGTCCCGGAACTCGGCCGCGAGGGCGGAACCGGCGCGCCCGAGCCCGAGCACGGCGATGCGCGGACCGGTGGACGGGGGGGCGGGCGAACCGTAGGATTCGCGCCTGATTGATTCGTCAGTCAATTGGAGGCCGGCGTGGAATTCGAGAACCTCATCTACCAGATCGAGGGCCCCCGAGCGGTGCTGACGCTCAATCGGCCTCCGCGGCGCAACGCGCTCTCCCCGGGCCTGGTGACGGACCTCATCGACGGCCTGCGGGCCGCGGACGCCGACCCCGCCGTGCGCCTGGTGCTCATCACGGGCAGCGGCGAGAAGGCCTTCTGCGCCGGCGGTGATCTGGGCGGCGGCATGATGGCCGACGGGGTGCTCGCGGGCCACCAGGGCCGCGCCGGCTTCGGCGAGCTCTTCCGGGTGCTGCGGCGCCTCGGCAAGCCAGTCGTCGCGAAGGTCCAGGGCGACGCGCTGGGCGGCGGCTTCGGCCTGATGCTCGGCTGCGACCTCGTCGTGGCGGCGGAGGAGGCCCGCATGGGCACGCCCGAGATCCGCTTGGGGCTCTTTCCCCACGTCATCATGGCGACCATCTTCCGCAACATCGGGCGCAAGGCCGGGCTGGAGCTGATCCTCACCGGCGACAAGATCACGGCGGCGCGGGCCTTGGAGCTGGGGCTCATCAACGCCGTCGCGCCGCGCGCCGAGCTGGACGCCGCCACCGACGCCTTGTGCGCGCGCGTCGAGCGGCACAGCCCGGCGATCCTTCGCCTCGGGCGGCAGGCCTTCCACACCATGAGCGAGATGCGCTTCGAGGAGTCGCTGGACTACCTCAACGCGATGCTGACCGTGAACACCCTGGCCGAGGACGCCATGGAGGGGGTCGGCGCGTTCCTGCAGAAGCGCAGCCCCGAGTGGAAGGGGAGGTAGGGGCGGGCTCGAGCTCCGCTGCTACCGTGCCGGACCATGGCCAGAGGCCCCCAGGGCGTCGATCGCTACTTGAGCTCGCGCGCCCGCAACGACATCGCTGAAGCGATCGAGGATGCCGAGGGGAACGAGGTGTTCTTCCTCGGGCTCGTGGGCGACGACGGCCTCGTGGACGAGGTCGAGGTGCACTGCCGCGGCCACAAGTCCGCGGTGCCCGCGCTCAAGCAGATCGGCCGCAGCGGCGACGTCGTCATCCACAACCACCCTTCGGGGCGGCTGATCCCCTCCGAGCCCGACCTCGCTCTGGCCGCGCACTACGGCCAGGAGGGCATCGGCTTCTTCATCGTCGACAACGAGGCGAGCGCCGTCTACGTGGTCGTCGAGCCCCAGCGGGACCGCAGCCAGGTGCTCGATCCCGATGCGGTGCAAGCGGCCATGACGGGGGTCGGTGCGCTGCCTGACCTGCTGCCCGGCTACGAGCCGCGGGAAGGCCAGGTCACGATGGCCCGGCGGGTCGCTGAGGGGCAGAACGAGGGCCGGATCAGCATCATCGAAGCGGGCACCGGCACCGGCAAGTCGCTGGCCTACCTGCTTCCCTCGGTCATGCGCTCCGTGGGGGGAGGCCAGCGCGTCGTGGTCAGCACCCGCACGCGGCACCTGCAGCAGCAGCTGGTCACCCACGACGTGCCCATCGTGCGCAAGCTCCAGCCCGACCTGCGTGTGGCCATCCTCAAGGGCCGCGGCAACTACCTCTGCCGGCGAAAGCTCGGCGATCGGCTGAAGGAGGAGAACGCCGACGCGGCCGAGCGTGAGTTCCTCGAGCAGGTGCGCGACTGGTCCGCGGCGACGAGGGAAGGGGACATCGACGACCTGCCCTTCGTGCCCGATCGCGAACTCTGGGAGCTCGTCCAGAGCAGCACGGAGCACACGCTGCGGGTCCGCTGCCCCCACTACGAGGAGTGCTTCTACTACTCGTCTCGGAGGCGGGCGGCGAAGGCGAACCTGCTCGTCGTGAACCACCACCTGCTGCTCGCCGACATGGCGCTGCGCCGGGACGGCGTCGCCGGTGGGCTGCTGCCCCGCTAC
Source organism: Deltaproteobacteria bacterium (assembly GCA_029261955.1). GTDB lineage: Bacteria > Myxococcota_A > UBA796 > UBA9615 > UBA9615 > CALCXL01. The sequence goes on from JAJDAI010001037.1 coordinate 7,576, forward strand.
GACCACGTGATCCTCGACGAGGCCCACCACCTCGAGGACGTCGCGACCGACTTCGCGGGGCGGGACGTCACGACCCTGGGCCTGCTGCGTCAGCTGGGGCGCCTGCGCCCGGTCCGGGGCCGCCGCGCTGGCCTGCTCGTGCGGCTGCGCAAGGCTGTGGACGAGGCCGGGACCGAGGAGGCAGCGGTCGACCTGCGCCGCGCCCTGGACGAGGCGCTGGAGGCGGTGGAAGCGACCCGCGCCTCGCTGCGGCTCCAGCTCGAGGACATCTCCTGGAACGTCCTGGAGGCCGCCGGGCCGGCTCCCCCGCGCTCCCAGCGAGGGCGACGCCAGTCGCGCACGTGGCGCCTGCCGGACGACCTGGAGACCAGCAGCCCCATGCTCTACGAGCTGCTGGCGGGGCGCCTCGACGAGGCCGTGCAGGGCCTGAGCCGCACCGCCCGGGCGACCGAGATCGTGCGGGACACCCTGGACCAGATGGGCAAGTCCTTCCGCGGGGCCCACCTCCAGGTGGGCATGGACCTGGCGACCGTGCAGCGGCGCCTCGTGGAGTCGGCGAGCACCCTCGGCACCGTGCTCAAGGCCAGCCCCGATCTGGTCCGCTGGGTGGACGTGCGCTTCTCGCAGGACGACGTGCCGCAGCCCCGCTTCGTCGTGAGGCCCATCGAGGTCGCGGGCGTGGTGCAGGACGTGGTCGTGCCCGCGGCGAAGTCGCTGACGCTCACATCCGCGACCCTGTCCGTGGCCGGCGGCTTCGACCACTACCTCGGGCGAACGGGGCTGGGCCAGGGTGAGCTCTTCAACCGGGTGCACACCGAGCAGATCCCCTCGCCATTCGACTACGGCAAGCAGGTCTACGTCGGCGTGCCCGACGACCTGCCGGAGCCCTCGGACCCCCGCTACCTCAACGGGGTGGTCGAGGCGGTGACGGAGGCCATCCGGATCGCGGAGGGTCGGACCTTCGTGCTCTTCACCTCCTACCGGATGCTGCACCAGGTGGCGGACCAGGTGGGGCGGAGGCTGGGCCGTGAATACTCGATCCTGCGCCAGGGGGAGCTGCCCCGCGAGCGCCTGCTGGAGGTCTTCAAGGCGGGGCGCCGGGCTGCGCTGTTCGGCACCGACTCCTTCTGGGAGGGCGTGGATGTACGCGGGGCGGCCCTGAGCTGCGTGATCCTGCCGAAGCTGCCGTTCCGGGTGCCCAGCGAGCCCATCCAGGTGGCGCGCGCCGAGCGCATCTCCGCCCGCGGCGGCGACCCCTTCCGGGAGATGGCCGTGCCGCAGGCGGTCCTCAAGTTCCGCCAGGGCTTCGGTCGGCTGGTGAGGCACAGGACCGACCGGGGGGTCGTGCTGCTGTTGGACGTGAGGGTGCTGCGCAAGAGCTACGGCCGAAGCTTCTTCGCCTCGCTGCCCGAGGGCGTGAGGCCCGTGAAGAAGCCGCTGCAGGGGGTGCTCGAGGGCATGGCGCAGTTCCTGGGACAAGGGGAGTGATGCGATGAGCAGGTTGCGCAAGACGGGTCGGGACATGACCAAGCGGGCGGTGCTCCGCTTCGTGAACGGCGTCGACTACTTCTTCCGGGACCACGACGGCGTCGTGGAGCCCGAGCCCTTCGACGTCGCCTACCAGCACGACAAGCTCGTGCTGCGCAGCTACCCGCCGTCGGCCTCCTCGGTGGGGCTGGGGGCCATCGCCGCGGAGCCCAACGGCCTGCCGGTGCTCTTCATCCCACCGCTGATGATCAAGCCGCTCGTCTACGACCTGCGGGAGGGGCACAGCTTCGTCGGCACCCTGCGCGCCGCGGGCTTTCACCCCTACATCGTGGACTTCGGGGAGCCCGACGACGAAGA
>JAJDAI010001038.1 GCA_029261955.1 Deltaproteobacteria bacterium
TGAGCGCGACCCAGACCCAGCCCAGCTTTCGCGGCATCAGCCAGGTCAACATGCTCCAGCTGGCCTCGAAGCCCTCGCGGAGCCGCACCCCCAGCTCGAAGGTGCCCTCCGGCGAGGCATCCGCCACGTCGCTCATGTTGATGTTCAGGGGGCCGAGCACGAAGAAGCCCTCGTCGTGCACGAGGGTGACGTAGGCCTGCCAGGCGAGGACCACGCCGCCGAGCAGCGCCGCCGGCACGAAGAGGGAGCGCCAGCCGCGCCCGAGGTCCCGCGCCCAGGCCCACAGCGCCGGGATGTAGAAGACGAAGAAGCCCTCCATGCGGGTCAGGAAGCCCAGCGCGACCGCCGCGAAGCCCCGGTCCCGCGCCCCCCAGAGCAGGAAGGCGAGGCCCCAGAAGCTCAGGCTGGTGAAGACCGGCGAGCGCAGGGTGGAGGCCCCGTACAGCACCATCTCCGGCTGGAAGCAGAGCCAGAGCCCGACCAGCCACGCCGCGCTGGCTCCGGCGAGCTTGCGCGTGAGCAGCGCCGCCACGGCGACGTTGGCGACCGAGAAGGCGATCGTCGGGAGCAGCGGCGCGAGCCGAGGGAAGGGGAGGGCCTCGCGAACCGCCGCACCGAGGATGTACCAGCCTGGCATGTGAGCGGTGCGGAACCAGGTGAAGCCCGAATCCTGGACCTCGCGGACCATCATCAGGTTGCCGTAGTCGCCTTCTTCCCAGCCGTAGTAGGTGGCGGCGAACCAGGTTCGCAGCAGCAAGGCCAGCGCCGCCAGCCCGACGATCTGCACGACCGCGTCTCGGCGTTCTCCTGCTGGTGGCAGCCCCATGTGCCCAGAGTAACCGGTCCACGCGGAGGGTGCGGCACCCCTCCTGCCCGATCGATTGGTTGACCCGCGGCCGAGGCGCCTTACGTTCGGGTCCATGCCTCGCCGCCCCCACCTCCGCCGCCTCGCGCGTCGCCTGCTCGGTCCCGTCCTCCGGCCGAGGCAGGAGCTGCGCGACGAGGCCGAGCTGCTGCGCTCGCAGGTCCGACGGACGGAGGCGCAGCTGGACGAGTTGACGGCCCGGATGGCCGAGCTGGTCCAGCGGCTCGAGCACCGCGCGTGATCGACCCCGGCCCCGCCATCGCCCGCGCCGCGGTCGAGCTCCGCCAGTCCGGCCGGGGCTGCGTGGTCGCGTGCTCCGGGGGCCTGGACAGCACCGTGCTCTGCCATCTGCTGGCTGCCGAGCTGGGCGGAGGCCTCACGGTCGCCTTCTTCGACCACGGATGGCGCGACACGAGCGCGGACGAGGCCCACGTTCAGGCCCTCTGCACGCAGCTGGGCCTGGAGCTGCTCGTCGGCCGCTCGGCTCCCGATCCCGCGCTGTTGGACGCGGTGGGCCCGGAGGCCGAAGCGCGCCAGCGTCGCCTCGGCTTCCTCGAAGCCATCGCGCGGGAACGGAACAGCCTCGTCTTCCTGGGCCACCAGCTCGACGACCAGGCCGAGAATGCAGCGCTCGGGACGCGAAGCGCCGTGCGCCCCGCCATGCCGGCCGCGCGCGGCCCCTTTCGCCGCCCCCTGCTCGCGGTCCCCAAGGCGGTGCTCCGGAGCTGGGCCAGCGCCCACGGCGTGAGCTGGGTGGACGACCCGACCAACATCGACCTGCGCTTCGAGCGAAACCGTGTGCGCGCCCAGCTGCCCGCCGATGCCGCGCTGCGCCGCAGCCTGGTCAGCCAGTCCCTCCAGGTGCGAGCGGAGCGCGACCGCCATTCCGCCGCGGCGGACTCCGCCTGGGCCGAGGTCGTGCGCTCTGACGGCTCGCTCTCCCGCGCCGCCCTCGTCACCCTCGACGACGACGCCGCCCTCGCCCTGCTCCGGCGCCTCTGCCCACCGCCCCTCGCGGGGGCGCGCGGGCCCGGCACCCCGGCCCTGAAGGCCCTGCTCCGCAGCGCACGCAGCCACGGCAGCCGTCGCGAGCACCACCTCGGCGCCGGCTGGACCGCATCGGTCGGCCGCACGAACATCTCCCTGAACCCCGCTCCGTCCGGCGTTTCCGCGCCCGGCGAAGCAGGCCCTCAGCCGTCCGACAACGGGCCGGCTACACTCCGGTACACTGGCGCGCCCTCCCCGTCGGGCTTTTCACGGGCGCTGGAGCCAACCGCTTCATGAAGCAGGCACACAAGACCCTCGCCTTCTGGCTTTTCATCGTTCTGCTCTGCCTCCTGCTCCTCGCAGTGGTGCAGAAGCAAGGCACGCGTGGCGCGTCTCAGCTCAGCTGGACGGAGTTCAGCGAGAAGATCGCAGCCGAAGAGGTCGCACGCATCACCGTCGCAGGCGATGAAGAGATCACAGGCGAACTCAAGGACGGCACCCTCTTCGCGACCCGCGGGCCGGTGAAGACGGAGCCCTGGGTCGGGCGGCTCGACGAGGCCGCCGTCCGGGTGGAGTACGTCGAGGCGAAGAACCGCAACTGGGGCGGCGCGCTGTTCAGTTGGCTGCCCCTCATCGCCATCGTGTTCTTCATCTTCTTCTTCATGCGACAGCTCCAGAACGGTGGCGGCAAGGCCATGCAGTTCGGCAAGAGCAAGGCGAAGCTGCTGGACGAGACGTCCAAGCGCGTCACCTTCGACGACGTCGCGGGCGTGGAAGAGGCCAAGGAGGAGCTGGAGGAGATCGTCCAGTTCCTGAAGTCCCCCAAGAAGGTCACGCGCCTCGGCGGCCGCATCCCCAAGGGTGTGCTGCTCATGGGGCCGCCCGGAACGGGCAAGACCCTCCTGGCTCGCGCCATCGCCGGTGAGGCGGGGGTGCCCTTCTTCAGCATCTCGGGCTCGGACTTCGTCGAGATGTTCGTCGGCGTGGGCGCGTCCCGCGTGCGCGACCTCTTCGAGCAGGGCAAGAAGAACGCCCCCTGCATCATCTTCATCGACGAGATCGACGCCGTCGGCCGCCACCGTGGTGCCGGCCTGGGCGGCGGGCACGACGAGCGCGAGCAGACCCTCAACCAGCTCCTGGTGGAGATGGATGGCTTCGAGGGCAACGAGGGCGTGATCCTCATCGCGGCCACCAACCGGCCCGACGTGCTGGACCCCGCCCTGCTGCGCCCCGGTCGCTTCGACCGCCGGGTCATCGTGCCCACGCCGGACGTGCGGGG
>JAJDAI010001039.1 GCA_029261955.1 Deltaproteobacteria bacterium
GCCGTCGCGGTGCTGTGGGCCAACGTCTTCCTCATCCGCCTGCTGCGCGACCGCACGCGCGGCACCGCCATCAAGGCGGCGCTCTGGGCCCTGATCGCGCTGAACATCAAGGTCAACGCCATCGCCTTTCTCGCCGGCCCCCTGTGGGTCGCGACGAAGCCCTGGCGCAAACACCTGCTGATCGCCGCCCCCGTCACCGCGGTCCTCGGCCTGCTCGCCCTGGCCGCCACGTCGCGCTTCGGCGCCCTGACGACCACGCTGGGGGAGGCCACCTGGCCGGGCGCCGCCCTCGCCTACGCCAGCGAGAACTCCCTGTCCGCCTGGCCCGGCGACTGGCTGCGCTTCGCCTGGGCGCAGTCCTGGGAGGTCGCCTACTTCACGACGCTCCAGTCGCTGTCGCCGCCGATCCTGCTCGTGGTGCTGGCCGCGTCCATCCACTACTTCGCCCGCCGGCGAGGCTGCGAGGACCCGGTCGCCCGGTCCCAGCGCGACGCGGCCTTCTGGTGGTTCGTCTTGCCCACCCTCGGGGTCATCGCGGTCCTCCGAGGCCTCTACGACGAGCGCTACGTGCTGCCCCTGCTGCCCCTGCTCGGCGCCCTGGTGGCCGTCGCCCTGGCCGAGATCCGCAAGCCCGCGATCACCCTCGCGGTGCTCGCCGGCGCGGCCCTGAACTTCGCCGTCATCTCGTTCGGGATCCTGCCCACCGCGCGCCCCCTCGCCTGCGCCACGGCCCCCGGCTGGACGGCGTCGCCGCGCGTCGACGCCCGCATCTGGCTCTGCGGCCTGTACCCGGCCTACGAGTTCATGGACCGCCCCTCGACGCCCGTGCCCAACGACGGCGAGGCGGTGCGCGCGCTCCAGTGGATGGAGCCCCTCGCGATCGAAGTCGGTCACCCGCTGCGCGCGGCCTTCGTGGATGAGCTCTACGACCTCTTCTACGGCCTGCTGCACGAGGAGGTCGTCGCACACCAGACCCTGGATCCCGCCGCGATGCTGCTCGTGACGAAGTGCCGGGACGAGGGATGGATCGACGCGATGTTCGGTTCGGTGCAGGCGCTGGACGCAACCCTGGCGACCCACGATCTCGTCGTGATGCGCTACGGCTCGCCCACCGAAGGCGCGGATCAAGGCGTGCGCGGGCGGCGCTGCACGGTGTTCTGGGACGTGGAGGACCGCTTCGAGCTGCGCGACGAGCTGCCCCTGGCCGACGGCACCTCGCTGCGCGCCTACCTCAGGAAGCCGAGTCCCCCCGAGCCCGCTGGCGCGCCCACACCGCAGGAGTAGAACAAAATCCTCATGGCTGACCTCCCCCCCCTCCTGCAGCCCGGCGACGAGCTCCGCGTCATCGCCCCCTCCCGCACCTGGCCTTGCCTGAAGGGCTCGCGCGTCGGCATCGAGTCCGCGGCCCTGGCCGTCGAGCGCCTCGAATCCCTCGGCCTGAACGTCACCTTCGGCGAGCACATCGAGGAGCGCGACGCGCAGGACTCGACGACCATCGAACACCGCGTCGCCGACCTGCACGCGGCCTTCGCCGACCCGAAGGTCCGCGGGATCATCACGGTCATCGGCGGCTTCAACGCCAACCAGCTCCTCGACTCCATCGACTACGACCTGGTGCGCGCCAACCCGACGGTCTTCTGCGGCTACTCCGACATCACGGTGCTCAACGCCGCCTTCCTGGCGAAGGCCGACCTCGTCACCTTCTACGGCCCGCACATCTCGACCTTCGGCATGCGCGACGGCATCGACTACACGCTGGACTCCTTCCAACGGGCGCTGTTCGCCCGGGATCCCTTCACGCTGCGCCCCTCCAGCCACTGGTCCGACGACCTCTGGTTCCTGGACCAGGACACCCGCGAGCACATCCCGAACCCCGGCCTGCGGGTCATCAACCCCGGCTCCGCCGACGCGCCGCTCATCGGCGGGCACCTGAGCACGCTGCACCTGCTCCAGGGCACGCCCTACCTGCCCGATCTGGACGGCGCCGCCTGGCTCATCGAGGACACGGCCGGGCCCGACGAGTTCGAGCGGGTGCTCCAGTCCATCCTGCACAGCGGCGTCGAGCCGGCGGCCCTGCTGGTCGGCCGCGCGCCGAAGTCGGCCACGATCTCCGACGAGGACCTGCGTCGCATCGTCAGCCTGCAGCCGCAGCTCCAGGGCATCCCGGTCGTCTCCGGACTGGACGTGGGCCACACCACGCCCCACGCGTGTCTGCCCATAGGCGGCCGGGTGCGGATCGAAGCCGTGGCCGAGGCTGCGATCCGCATCGGCTGAGCCCCCCTTTGGACCGCCCCCGCGCCGGCCGATCGAAGCCCCCCCAGAACCCCTCCAAGACGGGGTTTGACACCCCCTGGACCCGTCCTTACATTGCCGCTCCGGCCCGCGTTTTCGGGCCCTCTCCACGCCTTCTCTGGACACCACCGTGACCGATCCCACGTACCCCGCGCCGCCTACGGTCGATCTGCTCGCCTCGCACGAGGAAGAGATCCTCGACTTCTGGCACGCGGAGGGGATCTTCCAGGAGTCCCTGAAGAAGCCCTCCCCGAAGGGCCCCTTCGTCTTCTTCGAGGGCCCGCCGACGGCCAACAACGTGCCGCACGTGGGCCACGCGCTCACCCGCACGATCAAGGACCTGTTCCCCCGCTTCCGCACGATGCAGGGCTACCGGGTGGAGCGGAAGGCGGGCTGGGACACGCACGGCCTGCCGGTCGAGATCTCGATCGAGCGCGAGCTGGGCTTCACCGACAAGAACGCCATCGAGACCTACGGCATCGAGCCCTTCAATGAGAAGTGCTACCAGTCCGTCCGCCGCTACGAGCGCGAGTGGGTCAAGGCATCCGAGCGCCTCGGCTTCTGGCTCGACTACGACCAGGCCTACTTCACCTTCACCAACAAGTACGTCGAGTCGGTGTGGTGGATCCTCAAGCAGATGTTCGACGAGAACATGCTGTTCGAGGGCCACAAGGTCCTGCCCTACTGCCCGCTCTGCGGCACGACGCACAGCTCCCACGAGGTCGCCCAGGCCTACGAGGACGTGAAGGACCCCTCGGTCACCGTCGCCCTGAAGCTGCTCCCAAACCAGAGCCGCAACGGGCACGACTTCGGCGACGACTCATCCATCCTCGTCTGGACGACGACCCCCTGGACGCTGCCGTCCAACATGGCCGCCTGCGCGCACCCCGAGCACGCCTACGTGCTGGTCGAGAGCGCCGCGAACCCGGGGCGCGGCTACCTCATCGCCCGCGACATGCAGAAGCCGGTCGAGGAGATCCAGCCCGACAACAAGGTCATCGACCTGCGCGAGCAGCCGGTCCTGGCGACCTTCACGGGCGAGGAGCTCGCTGGCCTCCAGTACGAGCCGCTCTTCGACTTCACCGGCGCGGGCACCGACGCGGAAGAGACCCGCGGCGCCAACTGGCAGATCGTCGTCGACCCCTACGTCACGCTCGACTCGGGCACGGGCCTGGTGCACGTCGCGCCGGCCTTCGGCGAGGACGACCACCGCGTGGGCAAGCGGGAGGGCCTGGATCTGTACTGCGCGATGAACGCGGGCGGCAAGTTCAAGGACCACGCGGGCGCCTACGCCGGCCTGTGGTTCAAGGACGCCGACAAGGAGGTCATCGGCGACCTGAAGCGGCGCGGCCAGCTCGTGCGCTCGGTGAAGTACGAGCACCCCTACCCCCACTGCTGGCGCCACAAGACGCCGCTGTACTACTTCGCGACCTCGTCCTGGTTCGTGCGCACCACAGCCATGAAGGACGACCTGATCGCCGGCAACCAGACCATCGACTGGACGCCCGAGCACATCCGCGACGGCCGCTTCGGCAAGTGGCTGGACGGCGTCGTCGACTGGGCCCTGTCCCGCAAGCGCTACTGGGGCACTCCGCTGCCGATCTGGCGCTGCTCCGACTGCGGGCGCGTCGAGTGCGTGGGCAGCTACGCCGGCCTCTTCGAGCGGGCGGGGCGGGGCCTGCCCGACGACCCCTACGACCGCGAGCAGTGGAACCCCCACCGCCCCTACGTGGACGACATCACCTTCGGCTGCGAGCAGTGCCCCGGCACGATGACGCGCGTGACGGAGGTCATCGACTGCTGGTTCGACGCGGGCTCGATGCCCTTCGCCCAGCACCACTACCCCTTCGATCCCGAGGGCAAGCAGGCCATCGACAGCGGCGAGGCGTTCCCCGCGGACTTCATCTCGGAGGCCGTCGACCAGACGCGCGGCTGGTTCTACACGCTGCACGTCATCTCGACGTTCCTGAAGAAGCGCCCCGCCTACAAGAGCTGCATCGTGCTCGGCCACGTGCTCGACGAGCAGGGCAAGAAGATGTCGAAGTCCTGGGGCAACGTCATCGCCCCGGACACGATCATCGACGTCTTCGGCGCCGATGCCTTCCGCTGGTTCTTCTACCGCTCCAACCCGACCGCGCCCTCGCGCTTCGGGCCCAACGCGGTGCGCGAGAGCCTCAAGCCCTTCCTGCTGCCGCTGCTCAACTCGTGGAGCTTCTTCAGCATCTACGCGGGCATCGACGGCTTCAGCCCCGAGACCACGCCGAAGCCCGCCTTCGCGGAGCGCGCGCCGCTGGACCGCTGGGTCCTCAGCAAGCTCCAGTCGCTCGTGGCCGAGGTCACCGACCACCTCGAGAACAACCGCATCGACCCCTCGGCCCAGGCCATCGAGGCCTTCGTGGACGCGCTGACCAACTGGTACATCCGCCGCTCGCGACGCCGCTTCTGGAAGTCGGCCGCGGACACGGACAAGGCCGCTGCGCACCACACGCTCTACGAGGTGCTGACGACGCTGCGCGCGGTCATCGCGCCGTTCACGCCCTACCTCGCCGAACGCCTGCACCAGGACCTGGTCCGCCCCTACGGCGGCCCGAAGAGCGTGCACCTGGACAGCTGGCCGGATGCGTCCTCCCTCGCCGTCGACGCGACAGTCCTGGAGCAGATGGAGGCCGCACGCCGCGTCGTGAGCCTCGGCCACTCGGCCCGCCAGGGCGCCTCGGTGGGCGTGCGCCAGCCCCTCGGCTCGGTGACCATCGTGAGCGTGGATGACGGCCTGCTCGCCGCGCTGTCGGATCCGCAGACCGCGGCCATCGTCTGCGACGAGCTGAACGTGAAGGCGATCACCTTCGCCGAGGACCGCGGCGCCTACGTCACCTACCAGGTGAAGCCCAACTTCCGGGCGCTGGGCAAGCGGCTCGGCAAGCAGATGAAGCTCTGCGCGAAGGCGGTCTCCGTCCTGGACCCCGCGAGGACGGTCGCGGCCTGGGAAGCGAACGGGAGCCTGGAGATCACGCTGGACGACGGCACCCCGGTCACCCTCTCCGGGGACGACCTGGACGTGCGCATCCAGGAGCGTGAGGGCACGGCATCCGCATACGACGACGCCGTGCTGGTGGTG
>JAJDAI010001040.1 GCA_029261955.1 Deltaproteobacteria bacterium
CGGCTGGCACGGAGCGCCCATGGCCCGCCACTACGAGTCCACGGAGACACGCCGGCAGCAGATCGCCGAGGCGGCGCTGCACGTGCTGGCCGAGGAGGGCGTCGGGGGCTTCACGACGCGGTCGATCGCGGCGCGGGTCGGCATCACGGACGGCACGCTGTTCCGCCACTTCCCCAACAAGCAGGCCATCGTGATCGCGGCCATGGAGCTGCTCGAGCAGGGGATGCTCGTGGACCTCGATCTGGAGGGCGAGCCGGTCGAGCGCCTGGAGGCGATGTTCCGCCACCGGGCCGCCTTCATCGGCGCCAACGGATCGGTCGGCCGGCTGATCTTCTCCGAGCAGCTGGTGCACCTCGCGGGGGACGAAGGCCGGGCCGCCGTCGCCCGCTGGCGCGCCCGCAGCCTGGTCTTCATGCACCGCGCCCTGGACGAAGCCATCGCGGCGGGCCGCACCGTCTCCGACATCGACACCCCCTGCCTCGCGCAGCTGATCCAGGGCGTGCTGCTGACCTTCGCCCTGCGGGCCAACGTCGGCGCACCCGAGCCGGCCGAGGCGGTGGACGCCCGCATCGATCGGGCCTGGCAGACCCTGCATCGGTTGATCTTTCGCTGAACCCTTCGGCCGGCAGCTCCCTGCCGGCCTCATTGGATGGACTACACGATGACCCTCCGCTTTCTCTCCTTCTCCCTGCTCGTCCTGGCTGGCTGCAGCACCCCGCCCGCGGAGCCGGCGGCAGCGGCTCCTTCGGCTGCCGAAGCCCCCGCGGCTGTCGACGCTGCGCCTGCGGTCGCTGACGCCGCGCCTTCGACGCGCGGCGCCGAGGTCTTTGCCACCAACTGCGCGATCTGCCACGGCGCTGAGGGCAGGGGAGACGGCCCCGGGGGTGTGAGCCTCGACCCGCCGGCAGCGGACCTGCGCGGGATGCGCGCGGCGCACCTGAAGGGCATCCCCCGGCGCCAGATCATCGAAGAGGGTCGGCCCGGCACGGCCATGGTCGGTTGGAAGGCCATCCTGTCCCCGGAGGACCTCGACGCGGTCTACACCTTCGTGCACGAGATGAAGCACGGGCCCGGTGGCGGCATGGGCGGCATGGGCGCGAACGTCGACAAGCCGACGCTCCAGCGGGCGCAGGGCGCGATGATGGCCCTCGGCAGCAGCCTCAAGGGGGAGCTCGTCTCCACCATGAAGGAGCAGGGCCCCGAGGCCGCGCTGGAGGTGTGCTCCACGAGCGCCCAGGCGATGACGGCTGAGGTGGCGACCGAACAGGGCGTGACCCTCGGCCGATCCAGCCTGCGGTTGCGCAACCCCGCGAACGCCGGACCGGCCTGGGTCCAGGGCTGGCTGACGATGCAGGGCGAGCGCAAGGCGGAGGGCGTGAAGCCCCAGGTCCTGAGCGCCACGCGCGACGACGGCGTCGCGGTCGTGCGCGTCATCAAGCCGCTGCCGGTCGAGGCGCCCTGCCTCGTCTGCCACGGCCCCGACGAAGGCCGCGCCCCCTCGCTGAGCGAGACCCTGGCGCAGCGCTACCCGAGCGACGCCGCGACGGGCTACGCGCTGGGCGATCTGCGAGGCGCGATCTGGGCGGAGGCGGTGGTGAAGTAGAGGGTGGTGGGCCCAGCAGGACTTGAACCTGCGCACTTCCGGTTATGAGCCGGCTGCTCTGACCAACTGAGCTATGGGCCCCAGGGAGCGCAGGATGCCACAGGCTCCACTACGCTCACTCCAATGGACAACGAGATCGAAGTCGCCCACGACGCGATGCTCCAGCTCGACAAGATCGATCGTGAGATCGATGCCCTCGACGCCGAAGCAATCGCCTCCCCCGCAAACATCGACGAAGAGGAGGCGCTGCTCGCGGAGTTCAAGACCGAGCTCGTCGCCACGCAGGCCAGCCTGAAGGCGGTGCAGGAGCGGCAGAGCGAGCAGGAGCGCTCGCTGACCGGCGTCGAGCGCCGCAAGGTGCGGGCGGACAACCGCCTGGGCTCGCTGGGCACCATGGGCCAGATCGAGGCCACGCAGCGCGAGATCGCGGCCCTGACCATCGAGGCCGGCGAGATCGAGACGTCCATCCTGGAGACCATGGAGGAGGTCGAGGAGCTCGAGGCCTCGATCGAGAAGCAGGAGACCCGCTTCGAGCGGGGTGTCGTCGCCCTCGCCGCCCACAAGTCGGGGTGGAACAGCCGCCGCGGGGTCGTCGAGTCCCGCCTGGCGGAGCTGAAGACCGCGCGCGAGCCCCTGGTCGCGGTGCTGCGGCCCGACGTGCTGCGCCGCTACCTGCTCGGTCGCAACCAGAAGCAGTGGCCCACGATCACCGGCATCACCTGGGCGCTGGGCGATCGTGTCTGCCGCACCTGCCACGGCCAGATCCCGGCCCGCTGGGTGAACGAAGCCCGGTCGCACCTCGCGTACCACGCCTGCGATGGCTGCAAGCGCATGCTCGTGCCGGACCTGGCCTGGGAGGAGGTCGCGAAGGCAGCCGCCGCGCTGGCCGAGGCGCAAGAGGCCGAGCAGGCCGAAGAGGCGCCCGCCTAGCTGTTCTCGTTGAAGCTGCGCAGCCGCTTTGCGCGGCTCGGGTGGCGCAGCTTGCGCAGCGCCTGGGCTTCGATCTGCCGGATCCGCTCGCGGGTGACGTCGAAGTCCTTGCCCACCTCTTCGAGCGTGTGGTCGCTCGTCTCGCCGATGCCGAAGCGCAGGCGGAGCACGCGCTCCTCACGCGGGGTCAGCGTCGCCAGGACCTTCTCGGTCTGCTCGCTGAGCGCCGCCGTCTCCACCGCCTCCGCGGGGGAGATCGCCTGCTTGTCCTCGATGAAGTCCCCGAGGTGGCTGTCGTCCTCCTCGCCGATGGGGGTCTCGAGCGAGATGGGCTCCTTCGCGATCTTCTGGATGCGCCGCACCTTGTCCGCGGACATGTCCACGCGCTCGGCGATCTCCTCGGGCGTGGGCTCGCGGCCGAGCTCCTGGAGCAACGCCCGGCTGGAGCCGACGATCTTGTTGATCGTCTCGATCATGTGCACGGGGATGCGGATGGTCCGCGCCTGATCGGCGATGGCCCGCGTGATCGCCTGGCGGATCCACCAGGTGGCGTAGGTGCTGAACTTGTAGCCGCGGCGGTACTCGAACTTGTCCACCGCCCGCATCAGGCCGATGTTCCCTTCCTGGATCAGGTCCAGGAAGTGCAGCCCGCGGTTCGTGTACTTCTTCGCGATGGAGACGACGAGCCGCAGGTTCGCCTCGGTGAGCTCGCGCTTCGCCAGGTCGGTCATGCGCTCGGCGTTGCAGACCCGGTTGTAGACGTCCTTGAGCTCGCGGGGCCGCATCTCGAGGTCGATGCAGACCGCCAGGATGCGGTTCTCGAGGAGCTTCACCTCGGCGTGCAAGAAGGCCATGTCGTCGGCGAGGCTGGGGTCGACCTGGCCGCTGTCGAGGGCGTCCCGGTAGGTGGCGACCTGCTTGAGCAGCTCCTGGAGCTCCAGGCCCTGGCGCCGCGCGATGCCGGCCAGCTCCCGTTCCGCTTCGAGCATCTCGCGGACCCGCGCCTTCCAGCGCGCGATGACGTCCACGAAGATCCGGCGGTCCAGCCCGAAGTCGCCCAGCTTGCTGAAGCTGCCCTCGTGCAGCATGTCGATGTCTTCGACGCGGCACTCGGCCTTCATGCGCTCGGCCTGGCTGCTCTTCGCGTCCAGCGCGGCGCAGTCCGCCTCCAGCAGCGTCAGCGCGGCGATGAGCTTGCGGGCCTTCACCAGCTTCGGGTGCTTGTCGACGTAGCGCTCGGGCGGGAGCTCGATCGGCGTGCCGTTCTCGACGTAGTCCTGCTGCATCTTGCGGCGGGTCTTGCGCGAGGGCTGCGGTGGCGTCGCGATGACGTCCATGAGGAGATCGTTGCCGTAGGTCGTCGCGATCACCGAGCGGCGGGTTCGAACCTCGCCCACTTCGATGCGGCGGGCGATGATGACCTCGCCATCTCGGGACAGAAGGGACACTGCGCCCATGGTGCGCAGGTACACCCGCACGGCGTCCTGGCCGCCAGGCTCGTCGCGCACGGTGTCTTGACGCCGATCGAAGATCGCGTCGGTCTTGCTGGCGAGCAGCCGCTGCTGCTGACGTCGGAGCGTGGTCTCGCTGTCCGCGGTGGTGACACCGACCTCGGCCAGGATTGCGCCCTGGGCGTCCCGCTCGGGCTCCGGCTCCTTGGCCGCCGCGCCCTCGTCCGCCTCAAACGGCTCGCTGGACAGGTAGCCCCGCCGCCGACCGACCTCGCTCAGGTCTTCGATCGCCTCCTCCGGCCTTTTGGACATGCTTCTTTTCGACCCTCCGTGCCTCAGTCCCCAGAAACCCTCAGTCCCCAGAAGTCTACCGCACAGAACTGGCCGTGGGCCGTGTACGTGTCTGCCGGAAAGGCCGCCCCGCTGTCCGGGGGCCTCCTCAGACCTGCCCCTTCAACTCCTCGCGCCACTCTTGAAGCTGCTGCTCGAAGCCGATGCGTTCCCGGGCGAGGTCGAGCAAGGCGGACGAGTCCACGTCCCGTCGCCGCGACGCCTGATCGAGCTCGCGCGCCACGCGGATGACCTGCCGCTCCAGCCAGTCGAGGTGGAGGCGAATCAGGCACTCCTTCGTCGCCTTCTCGATGCGATCTTCGCCGAACCAGCGCTCCTCGGAGGTCAGGTCCTCGCTGATCGTGCGGCGGACCTCGGCGTCTTCGAGCTCGTGCAGCAGCGCGCTGTCGAAGGGCCGCTTCTCACGCCAGCTGGCCAGGAGCTCCCCCGCC
>JAJDAI010000105.1 GCA_029261955.1 Deltaproteobacteria bacterium
GGTCGACAGCTCCGAGGCCATCCACCCGGCCTGCTGGTAGTTGAAGTCCGCGATCGAGTCGGAGAGCTGGGCCTGGCCGACGCTGTGGAACAGGCCGTTCGCGAGCAGCAACGCCACGGCGACCATGGCGCAGGTCGCCACGACAAACCGTTGAGTAAGCGAAAGCCCGCCCATCCACGTTCCCCTGGCCCGAAGGCCTCCCCCGAGTCCGCAGGCATTCTACCTAGCGGCGCGCTCGATCGGATCGGGGCGCCAATCGGAGGCAGGCTGACGAGATTGTGGAACCGCCCCGGCTGCCTGGTCCATAGTGGGGTTGCTTGGGATGGGAATGATGCACCGAACGCTCTACTGCTTCCTCCTCCTGCTCGCCGCGTGCGCCCCCGGGCCCGTGGAATCGGGCGCAGCCGAACACGGCGCGATCGCCGCGGGCATCACGTCCGGTGTCGACACCGTCAGCGCGGCGCAGGTGCGGACCTTCCTCGTGGACGTGCAGGGGCACTGGGCGGCCGCCTACGATCCCGGCAACCCGCCGGGCTGCGAGCCGGGAGGCCTCTCCTCCACCGGCGCGGCCCCCGTGCCCGCCGCACCCTGCACCGTCTACCTGCTGGAGCGCCGCAAGACGCGCTGGGGCGTGGTCTCCCGCGGGCTCGCGGGCAAGCTCATCGTGCCCGACTCGACCCCGGCCTCGCTGGGCCACTCCGAGCACCTGACCTACCTGGGGCAGTAGCCCCCAGTCGGGATCAGGCTCCGGAGTCGTCGTCGTCCACGGCGCAGTCCGCGTCGTCGCGGCAGTCCACGTCCTCGCAGTCGAACAGGCCGTCGCCGTCGTTGTCTTCGCCGTCGGAGCAGCCCTCGTCGGTGCCGGTCTCCAGCGTGACGCAGCCGGTGCTCAGGAACAGGATCAGCAGCAGTGTGCGCAGCAAGGGAGCCTCCAGGCCGGGAGGATAGCGATCCCCGGGGCCCTCGAAGAAAGATCTGAATAACGGCGAAGTCCCCGCCGTCCCCTCTTCCGCAGGCGCGTGTCGCGTCTTCCCCATCGGAAAAGAGGGTCGATCATGGCCGGACGTCTCGCGCGCATGCTTCGGGGGCTCTTCGTCCCCGGTTCCATCCGGGCCCGTGAAGAGGAACGCTGGTTCTTCGTCGACCCGCTGCCCAGCGGCTCCTACAACCACCAGTTCCTGCGGAGCCACGCCGAGGGCGACTTCATCCGGCACCCCGACTACCTCTGGTCGCCGACGCCCTACTGGACCGCACGCGGCGGACTCAACGGGCACCTGCGTGAGCTGGCCGATCGGCTCGGCGGCGTCGTCTACTCCGACGTGCTGCTCGTGCTGCACCCCGAGGACCACGCCCGCTCCGACGCGTCGATGCTGCGCTCCTGGCGCAAGGCCGCGCAGGACGAGCTGGCGGACTGCTTCGAGCGGCTCGTCCGCTCCCAGGGCTGGACGAAGGCGACGCCGGGGCGGCCGCTCCAGCTGCGCGTGCTTCGGGACGGCGATCCGGCGCTGGGCAGCACGCTCGGCCTGAAGCCGGGGGAGTTCGCGACCGCGCTGCTGCCCAACCTCTACCTGGGTCCGGTGGCCACCAGCGTGCCGTTGGTCGAGGTCTTCGTGGCGGACGAGCGGGGCCGCTTCAGCCCGCTCGGCACGGTCTACAGCGACCAGCTGGCCTTCAGCGTCGGCGCGCACCCCCTGGACAACGGCCGGCTGGATCGGCTCGGGGACTCGGCCGTCTACACCGTGCACCGGCTGCCGGGGGAGCAGGGCCTGCACCACCGGGTCAACGGTGAGCGCGCGGATCGGCTGGCGATCGAGACGGGCACCGCGCACGGCGGCGACACCATCCGCGTGGTCGACAAGGGGCGGGACAAGGTCCTGCTTGAGGTCATGCTCGTCGCCGCGAAGGAGCTCGACGCAGAGCTGCCCGAGGGCGATGAGACCGGCCCGCGCCCGCTGGTCGGCCTGCCCGGCTTCCTGCCGGGGGGGGCGCCCCAGGGGACCATCCTCCCCGAGGGGCTGGATCTGGGCGCCCTGGGCGCCTTCTCCATCATCCCCGACGCGCTGCCGCAGGCCGTGCACACCCTGTCCGAGCGCGGCTTCCTGCTCCAGAAGGTGCACTTCGGCGGGGAGATGCGCGGCTACACGGTCGATGTGGACCGCCGCGGGGAGGTGGGGCCGAGCGTCGCGGATGCCGTCGCGCGCATCGAGGTGGCCGGGGACCGGCTGACGGCCATCGCCGTCGCGCGGGACGTGTCCATCGACGGCGTGCCGCTGCGCCCCGGTTCGCGGATGCCGCTGCGCAGCCCCGAGCACGAGCTGCTGTGGCGGGACGGCGAGCTGAAGCTGGAGAGCCTGCGCCGCCCGCACGACGCGCGCTGGCCCTACCTGGCTCGCTTGAGCACGCCGCGGCGCTCGACGCCCCTGCCGGCGGGCGAGCAGTGGACCGTCGGGCGCGACGCCGAGTCCTGCGACGTGCCGCTGCCGGACCGCCCCCTCAGCACCAACATCCTCTGGAAGGACGGGCGTACCAGCGGCCCGGTCGAGGTCGAGGGGGGGCGCGTGGATCGCGCCACCTTCCGCACCGACGCCATCTGCGTGGCCAGCCGCGCCGCGGCCATCGACCTGAGCGAGGCCGTGCCCCGGCTGCACAACACCTCGCAGCGCTGCTGGCTGCACGTGCTGCGGGGCGAGGAGGCGATCCGCGTCAGCCGCGGGGGCACCATCGCCCTGGAGCCCGGCGACGAGCTGCTCATCGGCAACCACAGCTTCGCGTTGCTGGCTCCCGGTCAGGTCGAGGCGAAGAAGACAGCGCCAGCCCAGTTGGCACCGAGCTCGGAGCGGCTGGAGCAGGGTCCCGGGGCCCGCGGTCGGCGTCCGAAGGTCGGGGGTCGGGCCGGGCACCTCGTCCGCTCCGAGCGCACCGTGCGCGCTGCCCTGGGGATCTCCCCCGCGAACGAGGCCCAGAGCGCGGCGCCGAAGGAAGCGCTCGCCGAGGTGGTCATCGAAGTCGTGTCCGCCGGCGGACCCCTTCCCCCGAACCTCGCGGACCTGCCGACGCACTGCCTGCCGTCCATCTCCCTCGATCCCTCCGAGCTGAACGACGCCTGGCTCAAGGGCAGCCTGGAGGCGCTCGCGCTGGACGCCGCGCCGACCGTCATCGATGAAGAGCCCGACTGGAGCGAGCTCCTGAACCGCGCCGCGGCTGCCGGCCCGACCCGGGAGATGCCCCCGCCGCTGCACGATCCCGTGCTCGTGGAGTCGGTGCCCGAGCTGCCCGAGCTGCCGGGGTTGCCGCCCATGCCCTCGGTGCCCGCCGCCCGCGTCGTGCCTCGCGGCCTGCGCCTGGACCCCGTCATCCCGCCCGAGGTAGGCCTCGCGCGCCGCCGCAACGGCTTCGGCCTGCCGGGCTTCGGGCCGCGCCCCCACCGGCCCCAGATGCCGCGGCCTGCCGCGCCGTCGATCCCCGGAGACTGACGTGGAGCTGCTCCCCTCGCTCCTGCCGGACGCGTTCCACCTGGGCTGGCTCGCGCTGCTGCTCGTCCTCGGCGGGCTGACGCTCGCGCCGCCCCGGATGGGGCGCAAGGCGGACGTGGTCATCCAGCTGCTGCTCGCGGTGGCGGTGCTGGCCTGGGCGGGGCGGAGCCTCGGCACGATCGCGGCGGACCACGGGCCCGGGCTCGAGGTCGAGGGCTACGTGCTGACGGCGCCGGCCTCGGGACCCAAGACCCTGTCGCTGGGCACCGCGAGCGTCGCCGACGTGCCGCTCGCGGACGCTCATGCCGACGCGGTGCACGCCATCGTCCGCTGGGTCGAAGGAGCTGGGGAGCCCCGGCCCGAGCTGTGGAACGCGAGCGCCGAGCGCCGCCTCGAGGTCGATGGCCACGGGGTGCACGACGTGAAGCTCGAGCCCGGCACGATCCTCCGCTGGGGCGAGGCCGAGATGGAGGTGGCGGGGGCCGGTCTGTGGCCCGCCGTGCTGGTGCGGGATGGGACCGGGGCGATGCGGCGCTACAGCTCCTCGCTCGGTCGGGGGCTCGCCGCGACGGTGCCGCGCCTCGGCCGGCGGATCCGGCACTCGCTGGGTGTGCTGACGGTGCAGGACGGCGCGCTGGTGCTCGATCCCGAGGCCTCGCCGCTGCCGGGGGACGGCCCCATCGCGCGCCTCGAGCTGCGCGGCCGAGAGCCCTGGCTGACCTTCGCGGGGCCTCAGGATCGCGCGGACCACCCCCTGCTGGTGCAGCTGCCCGGACAGGCTGCGGTGCGGCCCGCCGACCGCTGGCACCCGCTCCGCTCGGGCGAGATCCTGACCCTGGGCTACAGCCGCTTCATGGCCGAGGTCGGTGCCGGCGGGGCCGTGACGCTGCGCAGCCTCGGACACCCGACCCGCATGGACTGGCCGGCCGAGGACGCTGTCGTGTTGGGAGACGTGCTGCTCGCCGGCGATCTGGACGGCGGCCACCTCGCGTTGAGCGTGCTGGATGAGGGGTCCGACCGCGGCTTCCGCCGGCTGGGCGGCCTGCTGAAGGAGTCCGAGGGCGGACCCGCCCGGGCGCTGGCCGTGGCCGGCGAGTCCGTCGAGCTGCCCCTGTCCGACGAGGCCCGCGTGCGCCTCCGCATCGCGCACCGCGCCGAGCCCGCAGCGGCCTTCGCCGGCATCACGGGCCAGGCAGACCAGCGCGCCTGGACGCTCTTCGCCCTGCTGGCGCTGCTCTACCTGGCGGTCGTCTTCGGCGCGTCGCGGGCGGGCCTGCTCCACCTGCGCAACGCCGGCGTGCTGCACGGCGCCGTCATGCTCTTCTCCGTCGGCCTGATCTGCCTGTTCCGCCTCTCGGATCCCGGGGATCCGCTGCGCGCGGGCTGGGTGCTCCGCCAGGCGCAGGTCGGGGCGCTGTCCCTGACCGTCGCCCTGGGGCTGCTCGTGGCGCTGAAGGTGCGGGCCCGCCGTCGTGCCCCGTCCCTGATGAGCTGGCTCGACGGCCCCAACGGCGACGGCGCGCCCGCGCGCTGGCTCTACGTCGGCGCCGTGCTCGTTCTCGTGGCGCAGCTGCCCTTCGGCGAGGCGGGCATCGCGATCCCGGGGCTCGGCTCGATCCAGCCCATCGAGATCGCCCGCACGCTGCTCGTCGTCTACCTCGCCTACTGGACGGCGCGCTCGGTCGAGAGCAAGCGCGACCGGCTGCGGGGCCAGGAGGGGCTGCGCCAGCGTTGGGCCTACATGGCTCACGCGCTCCCCGTGCTGCTGGTCCTGGGCCTCTGCTACGGACTGCACGACATCAGCCCGATCCTCGTCTTCGTCGCCTTCATCGCCGTGCTCTACGCGGTCTCGCTGGTGCGCCCGTCCTTCACCCTCTGGCCTCCGAGGGCCTGGCGGGACCACCTCGGCGCGGAGGTCGTCGTGGCGGGGCT
>JAJDAI010001041.1 GCA_029261955.1 Deltaproteobacteria bacterium
GCACTGGTTCCAGATGGACTGGACCTCGAGCTCGCTGAACTTCAGTTCGCTGACCTTGCGGCCGCTGCGGTGGTGGGGCTGCTTTGACACGCTCCGGGCTCCTCCGGCTGAATCACGACGATATCACCCAATGGGCTACTGCTCTGCGAGGTAGCGCTGCCAGCGGGTGGGATCGGTCGCGCGAAGGAGCCGGCGGACCACGTTGCCGACCTCCGGTGGCAGGTCGGGGACCATGAAGAAGGGGGCGCCCGCCTCGATGACGAAGTAGTCCTCGCTCAGGGGCATCCAGCGGGTGTTGTTCAGGCGGTACATCGGGTAGCCGCGCAGGCGTTCGACGCGTCCCCGCTCGAGCATGACCCGGCTGCCGAGCCGCTCGATCTCGAAGGCGCCGGGGCGCTTGACCGCGATGTCACGCCCGATCTGCGAGGGCCGCACCGTCGCCGAGCCGTTCTCGTGCAGCACGTAGTCCACGTCCAGGCCGTCGCCGGCCACCCGCGTCACCCGCATGCGCGTGCGCTCGTAGGAGATCCCGAACCAGGCTCCGCCGGCCTGGCCCACCGCGAGCCGCTGGGCCCCGGCGCCGCGCAGGGCGTCCGCGTCCGCCAGCAGCGCCCGGATGTCGGAGGCCGCCTTCAGGAAGGTGTCCGCACCGCGGTAGGCCAGGGGCACGTCCGCGACCGCCGTCTCCGAGAAGAGCCCGTGCCAGAAGCGCCGGCTCGCCGAGAAGCCGAAGCGGGTCTGGAAGTCGCAGATGAGGTCGGCGACCGTCGTCGCGGAGAGCAGCGAGGTGCGATCGTCCGCCCCGTCTCGCCGCAGGAAGGCCACGGCGTGCACGGGCACGAGGTCGCGCGAGACCACCTGGTCGCGGGGCCGGACCTCGCGGTTCTGCTCGTCGCGGTACCAGAGGTCCTGCGTCCAGTTGCCGAAGGCGCGGTGCGAGGGGCTCGCGATGGCCAGCGGCGTCACCGGGCCGTTGTTGCCCTGGTGCGGCATCAGCACCAGCACCCGGTCCGACGCGCCGAAGCGCCAGGGCGGGTTCTGCTTGTCGCCGGCGACGAGCCGCGCCGTGATGGACGACTTGCCGATCTTGCTGTCCCCCAGGATCAGCACGCCGGAGCTGCCGCTCGGGTCGACCACCAGGTTTCCGAAGAGCACCGCGACGTCCGCGAAGGCGTCCAGCCCCTCGGCCGACCCCGCCGCCGCCATCAGGCCATGACGCCGCAGATCCGCGGCCAGCAGGCCCCGCATGGGGCCGAAGAGCACGCTCGCGGGCAGCTTCGTCTCGCGCACGAGCTTCTCGCCGGCGTGCGCGGCGAACAGGTTCTCCGCCACCCGCTTCCAGCCTTCGCTGCCGCTCCCCGCCTGCAGATCCGCCGCGTGGTCGGCTGCCGCCTTGGTCAGCAGGTCCCTCAGCGCCGTCGCCGGCAGGCCGCGAGAGCGCAGGAACGCCCCCTCGAGCGCGCGCGCCGCGCCGTGCACTTCGGTGCGGTGCAGCTCGCTGTCCAGCGCGTCGTAGAAGGCCATCTTGAGGCCGAGGTTCAGCTGGAGCGCCACCAGCAGATCGTGCGGTGCGACGTCCTTGTCCCCGAACTCGTTGCGCGCCGCCCAGGCGAGCCAGGCCACCAGGGAGGTGCGCATGGCCACCCGCGGGGTGCGGCCGTCCTCGCCGTGGCTCAGCACCGCGAAGGCGTGGTTCGTCTGCCCGGCCCACGCGAGGCCCACGAAGGTGTCGTCCTCGGGTGCGTCGAACAGCTCCAGCTCCAGCTGCTCCTGGGTCGGCCGCAGGCGATCGACGAGGTCGGCCACGTCGTACCAGGAGATGCCGAGCGCCTTGAGCTGCGACTCGCTCAGCGGGCTGTCGTCCGGCGTCGCCATGAGGCTGTCGAGAAAGGCCAGGACATCGGCGTGGGCGGGGCTCTGGCTGAGGCCCGCGCTGGCGTGGCGGCAGCGGCCCGGCAGCAGGTCGCGCAGGTCGGGGCCCTCGTCCAGATCGGTGTAGCTGGGTGCGGGACCCGCGCCGTCGTCCTCGAAGCGGAACACCGTGACCGCGCACTCCTGCAGCTCCGTGCTCAGCAGCGCCTTCGCGCAGCCGCCGAAGGTCTGGATGGCCTCGGCGTCCTCGTGGTGCAGCGGCTCCAGGCCGCCCGTGCCGCTGCGCATGAAGGACAGCCGCACCCGGTAGCGCCGTGCGGGCGCGTCGCGCCGTGCGATGACCGTGTGCACGTCGAAGCGCCGCATCCGGCCGTCGCGCGCGCCCATGCGGTTGAGCGTGACCCAGGTGTCCCTCGGGCTCGGGTCGATGAGCCGCTTCACCAGCGTCATCAACTCCTCCTTGAGGGGCCCCTCGAGGAAGAGGGTCTTGAGGCGCTCGTGCAGGTGCAGGCCGAGGGCGCTCGGGAGCTGCCACTCGGGGCGCTTCGCGGCGTCGAAGGAGCCCAGGAAGCCCGGCGGCGTCGCCGCCTCGACCGTCGCCGAGACCAGGGCGGAGTCCACCGTTTGCAGCGTCTCCACCAGCGCGGTCGCGGCGTCCTTCGCCTGGACCCGGGCTTCGGGGAAGAACTGCCGCGCGAGCAGCTCCCGGCTGGCCCGCATGCTGGTGCCCGCGCGCGCGAGGGACTCGTGAGCCTCGGAGAGGTGGCCGCCCGGGCTCTTGACCAGCGGCATGAGCTGACGGAGCAGCGCGCCCTGGCGTTCGACGAGCCCGCCCAGCTGCGCGAACACGGCCTGCGGGCTCAGCTCCTCGGCGAGGTTGTCGAGCAGGAAGACGACGGTGGCGCCGTGCTTCTCGGCGGCGCCGTTCACGGTCTCCAGGGGCAGGGGGAGCTCGGCCAGCTCGCGCAGGCCCGCGGCGGCGTCCCGCGCGCGGCGCAGGTTCAGCTCGTCGATCCCGATGCGCAGATCGCGCAGCACCCGGGAGATCTCGATGCCCAGCTTCGGTGCGTCCGGTCGGGCGCCCGCCAGCGCCGCGAACTCCCGGCTGACGTCCTGGACGAGCCCGCCGATCCGCTCCTTCGCCTCGCCCTTGGGCAGGCCCGCGCGTTGCTCGGCCGCGGTCCCGATGTCGAAGTCCAGCGCCTGCTGGAGCCGCAGGAGCTGGCCCAGGGGCTCGAGGATCGTGACGCGATCGGGCTCGGTGATGGTCTCGACGTCGGAGCGGTGGTCCGTCTCGTCCCGCAGGACCGCCCGCAGGACGCCGCTCAGCTTCGACGCCGCGTCGATGCGACCGGCCGCGAGGAGCAGCTCCAGCTGGGCGAGTAGCACGTCCGCCCGTTCGAGGTTGTCCATCGACTATCTCCCGTTGATCACTATGCCAGCAACCGCAGGGTCAGATCCTTGGGGGGGGGGGGGCAGGACATCGAGGCAGCTCAGTCCACCTCCCAATCACCCCCGACCGGGACTGATGCCTTCGGCCGTTGACCCATCGTCATCCCCCCGACCTCGATCCGGTCCTTGCCGGCGGCCTTCGCCGCGAGCAGCGCGCGGTCGGCCCGCTCGACGAGGGACCCGCCCGTGTCGTCGGGCCCGCGCTCAGCAACCCCGCCGCTCACGGTCTTGTTGATGGCTTGCCCGTCCACGAAGAAGTCGATGTCCGCGAAGGCCTGGCGGATGCGGTCCGCGATGTTGCGCGCGGTCGGCAGGCCCACGCCCACCAGCAGGACGGTGAACTCCTCGCCGCCCCAGCGGCAGGCAACGTCGTGGTTCCGGATCCGCGACTCGATCACCCCCGCGAGCGTGCGGATGACCTCGTCGCCTGCGGGGTGCCCGAAGCGGTCGTTGTGCTCCTTGAAGTCGTCGATGTCGAACATGAGCACCGACAGCGGCTCACTGCCCGGCAGCAGGTACTCCAGCTCGTCGAAGAAGATCTGGCGCACAGACAGGCCCGTGAGCTCGTCGGTCTGCGCGAGGGTCTCGAAGTGCTGCGAGGTCTCCTGGAGCTCGTGGACCCTCGTGCGTTCGAGGCGGAACCAGCGGAGCAGGCCCAGGCTCAGCGCCGAGCAGCCGACGACCTTGCCCAGGTTCTCGACGACGACGGGCAGCTGGCCGGGCAGGACGAAGAGCTCCTCGAGCAGGTCCGGTACGACCCCCACGAGCGAGCAAAATACGGCCAGGCCCAGCGGGTAGAGCACGGCGTGGGCCAGCCGGGTGCGGCTCAGCGCCAGCAGCCAGGCGAGCGCGATCACGCACAGCGCCGACTCGCCAGCCACGTCGAGCCAGTCGATCGACGCCCGCGGCATGGGCTTCAGGTCGAGAGCGAGCGGCCACAGCCCTGCCGGCAGGGCGGACAGCGGGAGGATCCAGCGACGGCGAGGGGAAGACATGGCCTGTGCTCCTCTTCGGAGCAAGCAGGCGAATGTTTAGCTGTCGAGCGTTTCGCGGCGCCTCAGCGGCCGAAGTTCAGGCCGCCCGGGTAGAGGTAGCTCGTGTACTCCGCGTAGCCGTAGGTCGTGATGCCGAAGCGGTTCCCGTCCTGCGATTCGACGTGGTGCGAGCCCGCGATGAGGGGGATCCGTGCCACGGAGAAGCCGGTCGAGCCGATCGAGGTCCAGCCGGTGATCGGGCTGCTGTCCAGGTTGATGGACGAGCCCGTGGGGGCGACGACGTTGACGTAGTTCTCGGTGTAGGTGTCCGGCGTGAGGAAGTCGTAGTCGAGGCGGACCTGGGACCAGGGGATGCCCGAGCCCATGGCGGGATCGCCGATCGCCGCGCCGATCGCGTCCTGACCTTCCATGAACTGGGTCACGTAGATGGGGCCCGTCGCGTTCACGACGAAGTCCTGGTCCGACTCGAACTCCATGTGCTGGCCGGCGCCGAGCGTGGTCGTGGACGCGACCCCGGGATCGAAGGACACCTCGGTGCCCCCCTCCAAGGCGAGGACCCGGTAGCGCGTCGGCGCGACGCCCCCGCTGCCCGGGAAGCGCGGGGCGCTCATCACGGTCTGGTCGCCCCAGGTCTCGATGGGGAACATGGACTCTTCGAGGTGGTCGCAGGCCCAGGCGTTGTAGGGCACGAAGGTGCACATGTGCCCCGCGATGACGCTGACCGCGGCCGTCGCGTCGATCGTCGTGCCACTCAGGTCCGAGTCGGTGCCGAGGCAGTAGGTCCAGGTGGTGCCGTAGATGTCGGTGCCGCTGGTGCTCTGCCAGCCGTTGTTCGCGCACCAGTTGCCGCTGGGGGCCTGGGGGTAGGAGCCCAGGACCTGGATGACGTCGCCGCGGTTGATGGTCACGGTCTCCGACTGGCCGCTGCTGTGGGCCGGCGGGTTTCCGCTCATCGTGTCGCCGGCGAAGTTCATGGTCACCGACGTGCCGTCCTCGGTGCCGATGACCGCGAAGTAGGGCGGCGAGAAGCCGCTCCACGTGATGCCCGAGCCGGTGCCCTGGCCCACGCCGAAGCTCGGCAGGTGGCTGATCATGTAGTTGCCCGTCAGCGTGTGCACCGGCAGGAGCAGGCTGGCGTCGTTGCTGTAGGACGGCGTGCCGAACAGCTGGAAGTGCAGCGGGTTGTACTGGTACGCGACGATGGGCTGGGTGCTGGTGATCTCGTAGGCCGCATCCGTCGCGACGACCGACTCCTCGGCCAGGCGGACCTCGTTGACCATGGCCAGCTCGAGCGCCTGCGTCTGGCCCGGCGTGAGGTTGGCCGTGGCGACGGTGCTGCTGCCGAGCCGGACCGGGATGTTGGCGGTGCTGGCGGCGCCTGCGGGGTTGGCGACCACGACGCCGAAGTCGTTGTTGAAGGTGGCGTCCACCAGGTTCGCGGTGCTCGTCGCGAAGAACTCGCAGCCCAGGTAGCTGTAGGTCGCCGCGGCGGTCGCGCAGGCGTCGCGGCACTGCCCGGCGACGCAGGGCGCCTCGGGCGGGCAGTCCTCGATCCAGGTGGTGGCGGTGCCGTCGCCGTTGCACTCGACGACGCTCTGGCCGTCGCACTCGCGGATCCCGGGGTTGCACTCCAGGCAGCCGAGCGTGTCGTGGCAGACGTCCAGCGGGGGCAGGCATTCGTCCGCGAGGGTCCAGGCGCTGTCGACGCACTCCATGAACTCCCAGCCGTCGCAGCCGGTCTGGCCGTCCTCGCAGGGCAGCGAGGTGTCGTCGTCGTCGAAGACCGCGTCGTCGTCGTCCGGGGCGACGTCGTCGTCGTCGGCCGCGCTGTCGTCGTCGTCGCCTCCGCCTCCGCCCCCGCCTCGACGCCCGCAGGCGGGAAGGATCAGCAGGAGCGCGAGCAGCAGAAGGAGCGATCTCTGGAGCATGTGGGGTCCCCTCGGGAGATCACTCTACCCGGGGCGCTGCGATCGCCTGGAGGACGGGTTCTGCCCGGGGTGGTGTCCTGACCCCCCTCGGTGTCCTGACCCCCCTTGGTGTCCTGACCCCCCTGAATGTCCTGACCCCCCTGAACTCAGTCGGGGCGCTCCGACGGGAACAGGCCCGGCAGGTCCTGCTTGTAGAGGCACTTGATGAAGCAGTACTTGCCGCGCTTCTCGGGCTTGAGGCGGTCGGTCCAGTTGACGTCGACGGTCCAGTCTTCGCCCATGAGGTCGCGCAGGCCGACGAGGGCCTTCTCGACCTCGTCCTCCGGCTGGCGGCCGGGCATGACGTGCAGGGTGGCCTTGCCGGGCTTCTCCAGGATCAGCTGGAACAAGTACAAGTCCCCCCAGCCCAGGATCTTGTCGATGGCCTGCTTGGAGGTGAGCTCGTTGCCGTCCTTGTCGACGAGCATCTCGAAGGTCCGGCCGTCCACCTCCATGCGCACCGTGTCCAGCCCGCAGGCGCAGGCTCCGGGCTCGTGGTAGCGGCCGACGTCGTCGGTCCAGTAGCGGATGAAGGGCATCGCGTAGTTGAGGAAGTCGGTGATGACGATGGAGGAGGTCTCCATCGGCTTCGCTTTCTTGCCGCCGCGCAGGAATTCCATCCAGAGGATGTTGTCGTAGACGTGCATC
>JAJDAI010001042.1 GCA_029261955.1 Deltaproteobacteria bacterium
GATGGCCAGCCGGTGCGCGCCTACCCCACGAGCACGTCGTGGTCGCCGGACTCGAGCCGGATCGCAGTCACGGTGGAGGCCTCGGACGTCGTGGGCTTTCTCGATCGACCGGACCCCGACGCGGAGCCGACGGGGCGCGACGCCCAGGGGCGCTCCTGGGTGAACGTGGACTTCGTGAACACGGGCGACGGCCCGCGGGGCTTCGCCTTCGCGGGGCTGGAGAGCGGCTGGACCGACGCGGCCTTCGAGGGCCGGGCGCAGCGGGTGGACTTCGAGGTCGAGTACGGCGGCGCGGGCCAGGCCGACCGGGTCTTCCTCGCGTCGCATGAGGTCGCGGCCTCGGTGGAGCTCGCGGGCGCGGCGCTGCCGGCAGGGGTGGCCGCGGGGCGCTCGCTCTTCTACAGCGCGACCAGCCGCCGGATGTCCACCGCCGGCTCGGGCGTGACCTGCTCGACCTGCCACCTGGACGGCCGCAACGACGGCCTGACCTGGCCCCTGGAGGTCGGTCCCCGCCAGACGCCCTCGCTCGCGGGCGAGGTGTCGCTGACGGAGCCGGTGACCTGGGACGGCCAGGTGCCGACGGTGGCGGACGAAGCCGCGCACACCGCCCAGGTCCGCATGGGCGGCGCTGGACCGACGGTCGACGAGATCGCGCAGCTCCAGGCCTTCGTGGACTGGACGCGGCGGCCGGACGTGCCGCGCACGGGGGAGCAGTCCGCTTCGGTGGCGCGCGGGCAGGCGCTCTTCGAGCGGGAGGACGTGGGCTGCTCGGAGTGCCACTCCGGGGCCGTGCTCACGGACAACGAGGCCTACGCCATGTTCGGGCTGGAGGCGGTGACGACGCGGTCCCTGCTGGGGATCTCGGCCTCGGCGCCCTACTTCCACGACGGTTCTTCGCGCACGCTCGAGGCGGTCGTGGAGCGGTCGGTGGATGCAGAGATGGGGGACACGTCGATGCTCACGTCGGAGCAGAAGGCGGACCTTGTGGCGTACCTGGAGACCTTGTAGGCGACCGGTTCTCACGCCAAGGGCGCCAAGGGGCCAAGGGCGCGGAGGGATCGAATCTCTTGGCGAGCTTGGCTCCTTTGCGATCTTGGCGTGAGAACTATGGCCCGAGCTGCTGGGGGTCCTCGATCGCAAGCGAAGTGCACTCCGCAGGAGCCACCAACGGATTGCAGCGCGAGGGCGTGCCGTCGGCGAAGCGCACCACGTAGCCGGTCGCCTCATCGAGCACCGGGTAGTCCGTCGACAGGGCCTGCGCCCCGCTGGACAGCGCCGCTTCGAGGCGACTCAGGTCCCCGTCCTCGAAGTCCGCTCGATCCGAGTCGGCCCGGGTGCGGACGATCAGCCCCTCCTCCACCAGGCTCCGGATCAGGTCCTGCTCGACGAGGGGGTCGTTGATGGCCAGCAGCGCGGCGAAGGGGTCGTCGGGCCCCACGTCCACGAACATCGGCCGGTCGGTCGAGGTCCATCCGTCGGTGTAGGCCTCGGCCAGGTCCCCGCCCGTGTGCAGCTGGACCAGCATCTTGGCCCGGGACTCGCCCAGGGTCGGCCAGCCCCCCGCCACCACGCCCTCGCGCAGGGTGGCGTGGCCCGCACGAACGAGCTCGGGGGTGATCAGGCGTTCGGTCGGCCAGACCGCCAGCAGCTCGGCGTCCAGGTTGTCCACGAAGGCCGCGAGCTCCGCTTGGGGCAGGTCTGCCTTCGGCTCGATCAGCACGGTCAAGGGGTGGTGCCCCGGGTGCGCGTCGGACCAGGTCTTCAGGATGTCCAGGCACTCGCTCAGCCAGGGGCAGGAGCTCGCCTCGTCCAGGAGCGGCACGTGCTGCACCGAGAAGGCCTGCTCGGCTTCTTCCCAGTACACGTCCAGCTCGAACTGCCTCACCCCCTGCTCGCCCAGCTGCACGTCCAGCGGCGCGTGCTCGTAGTCCCAGACCGCCGGGGGGCTGTCCGAGGAGCGCAGGTGGTAGCTGTTGTGGGTGCCCACCGCCTGGAGGTGGTTGAGGTGCAGCACGTCGTCCAGCGGGTAGTCCGGCACGAAGGGATCGGGTTCGACTACCTCGTCGGGCTCGTCGGAGACGGGCTCGCAGCCCAAGAGCAGCGCGAGCAGCAGCAGGGGGAGCAGCGCAGCTCCGCGGCGTCCCTGCGCGAGGAGCCTCCCGATCCGCTTCACCACGCCCTCGTCGTACGCCATCGACCACTCCTTCTTGCCGGGACGCTAGCGGCGCGGTCCCCCGCGGTCCAGATCGGCCCTGCCCTCCTTGCCGTTCCCTCCACCCGGCCCCATTCTGACCGCCATGGCGCGCAGGCTCGACGGGGGAAGCTGGGTGGAGATCGGGATGGTCGCAGCGGCCGTTCTGCTCTTCGCGATCCTCTTCTCCCAGACCGTCCGCATCGACCGGGCCCCGGTCGTGCTCAACCTCGACTCCCTCGGGGACGAGGTCGATGAGCGCTGGGCCGGCATCTACGTCGAAAGCCAGAAGATCGGCTACTCCCTCAGCCGGAGCGCGCCCAGCCCCGAGGGTGGCCTGCTGTTGCAGGAGCGCACGCAACTGAAGCTGATGCTGCTGGGCCAGCCCAACGACCTGACCCTGTCCTCCGACCTGCGGCTCGATCCAGAAGGCCAG
>JAJDAI010001043.1 GCA_029261955.1 Deltaproteobacteria bacterium
CCGCCGCCGGTGAGCCCCTTCAGAAAGGTGCGCAATACCATGGCGCAAGCAAGGCCGGGGATCGCGCACCAGGCCTGAGGGAGCGGAGGTGGAGTCGGCTAGGCCGCCGCCGCGGGCCGCACGTCCGAGCCGCCGTCCACGCGGTCCACCTCGGGCTCCAGGGCCACGGCGAGCACCTCGCTCATGTCCTCGGCGAAGGTGAAGGAGATGGCGTCCCGCACGTGCTCGGGCAGCTCGTCCAGGTCCCGCTCGTTCCGCTTCGGCAGCACGATGGACGTGATGCCCGCCCGGTGCGCTGCGAGCACCTTGCTCTTGATGCCGCCGACGGGCAGCACCCGGCCGCGCAGCGTGCACTCGCCCGTCATGGCCACGTCCGGCCGCACGCGCCGCCCCGTCAGCAGCGAGGTCAAGGCGGTGAACATCGTCACACCGGCCGAGGGCCCGTCCTTCGGCACGCCGCCCGCAGGCACGTGGATGTGCAGGTCCTTGTCCTCGAGGAAGGCCGGGTCGACGCCCAGCTCCTCGGCGTGGGAGCGCACGTAGGTCAGGGCGGCGCGGGCCGACTCCTTCATCACGTCGCCGAGCTGGCCCGTGATGATGAGCTGCCCCTTGCCCTGCATGGCCGAGGTCTCGATGAACAGGATGTCGCCGCCCACCGGGGTCCAGGCGAGGCCCGTCGCGACACCAGGCTGGCTGGTCCGCTCCGCCACGTCGCTGAAGTGCTTGCGGCGGCCGAGCAGCTCGTCGAGCTCCTCCACCGTCACGCGCAGCGTCTCCGCCTTGCTGCCCTCGTTCCGCGCGAGCCGCAGGGCCAGGGTCCGGCAGAGCTTGCGGATCTCGCGCTGGAGCTGCCGCACGCCCGCCTCGCGGGTCCAGCCGGCCACCAGCGCGTCGAGCGCCTCGTCCTCGATGACGAGCAGATCCTCGCTGATGGCGTGCTTCTCGAGCAGCGTCGGGATGAGGTGGGAGCGGGCGATGCGCGCCTTCTCCTCCGGCGTGTAGCCGGCGATGGGGATGATCTCCAGCCGGTCCCGCAGCGGCGCCGACAGCGTCGACAGGTCGTTGGCCGTGCAGAGGAAGAGCGTCTGGCTCAGGTCGAAGGGCAGCTCCAGGTAGTGGTCGGTGAAGGTGTCGTTCTGCTCGGGATCCAGGACCTCCAGCAGCGCCGCCTCGGGGGAGCCCTGCCAGCCCTGGCCGAGCTTGTCGATCTCATCCAGGAGCACGACCGCGTTCTTCGCGCCGGCCTGCTTGAGGGCGGTCATCAGGCGACCGGGGCGCGCGCCGACGTAGGTGCGGCGGTGACCGCGGATCTCGGCCTCGTCCCGCACGCCGCCCAGGGCGATGCGCACGAAGGGGCGGCCCGTGGCGTCGGCGATGGACTGGCCCAGCGAGGTCTTGCCGACCCCCGGAGGCCCGGCCAGGCAGAGGATGGTGCCCCGCGCCTCGCCGCCCATCTTCAGCACCGCGAGGTGCTCGAGGATCGCCTTCTTCACGTCGTCGAGGCCGTGGTGGTCAGCGTCGAGCTTCGCGGAGACCGCGTCGATGTCGTCGGTGACCGCAGCCGTCTCGCTCCAGGGCAGGTCGGCGACCCACTCCAGGTAGGTGCGGATGACGCCGGCCTCGGCCTGGCCGTTGCCCATCGCCTTCAGCCGGCCCAGCTCGCGCTCGGCCGAGGTGCGGACCTCGTCCGGCAGCTCCTTGGCGTCGAGGCGCTCGCGCAGGGTCTCGAGGTCATCCCCGGACTCGCCCTCGCCCAGCTCCTTCTGGATGGCGCGCATCTGCTCGCGGAGCATCGCCTCGCGCTGCGCCTGGGTGCGCTCCTTGCGGATGGTGCTGTCGATGCGCTGCTTGAGCTCGCCGCGCAGGGCGGCCTGCTCCATCAGCTGGGAGACGAGCTGGAGCCGCGCGGCGAGCTCGAAGGTGGCCAGGACGTTGATCTCCTGCTCCGCCGGCAGCCCGAGGATCGCCGCGGTGCGATCTGCGAGCAGGCCCGGGTCCTCACTCGCGTGGGCGAGGACCCTCGAGACGGGCTCGCCGCCGACGGGGCGGGCGCGCTCCAGCTGCTGGACCAGGCGGGCCTGGGCGTCGACGACGCCGCGACCGGGCGGCTCTTCGACCGGGCCGGGCTCGATGACGAGGAAGGGCTCGGTCTCGACCAGCGACTGGATCGACACGCGCCGCTGGCCCTCGACCAGCAGGCGGTAGCGGCCCCGTCCAGCGTCCACGACCCGCCGCACGCGCGCGAGCGTCGCGACCGGCGCCAGATCCCCGATGCCGGGGTCCTCGAGCTGCGCGTCGACCTGCACGCCGATGGCCACGTGGTCGTTTCGCTTGAGGCTGCGGACCAGCGCGACCGAGGACGCGCGGCCGACCGGGATCGTGGTGGTGGTGCCGGGGAACAGCACCCCGTTGCGCAGGGGGAGCAGGGGCAGGTTGGGCTTCGAGTCGCTCATCAGGTTCGTGACCTCCAGGAGCAAAACCTGAGTTGTCACGGGCACTTGCCAACCTGGACGATCGGGCAGTGGCGGCCCCCGGGTGGGCAGGCAGGCAACGCACATCGCCCCGAGGAGCGGCCGGGCCTAGGGTGAAGACCCAGCTGGAGGACTCTCATGAGCCTCGAATCCGTGATGACCCGAGATCCTGTCGCGATCGAGTTCAACCGGACCGTGCGCGACGCCATGGAGCTCCTGGACAGCCAGAAGATCCGCCACCTGCCGGTGCTGCTCGACGGCGGGCTCGTCGGCATGCTCAGCGACCGCAGCCTCCAGCCGGTGCGCAAGGCCCTGCTGGACGCCGAGCGCTGGCACGAGTCCGAGCTGAAGGAGATCATGCTCGAGCAGAAGCTCGACGACTTCGTCAGCCGCGAGCCGATCTTTCTCGACGTCTCCGCCGACCTCGCTTCGGCCATCGACACGATGATCGAGTTCCAGGTCGGGGCCGTGGCGGTGACGGAGGAGGGCACGCTCGTCGGCATCGTCAGCTACGTGGACCTGCTGAAGCTGTTCCGCGCCGTGCTCTGAGACCCGGCACAGCTCCCCCGGGATAGAATCCCGGACCCGTGAGCGTCCTCCTTCTCTTGTTGTTGCTCGTGGGCTTCCTGCTCTCGCGGCGACTCGTTCCGGATGCGACGCCCGCGGAGCGCGCGGCCTGGACCGGCCTGTGGACGCTGGCGGGGGCCCCGATCATCGCGTTTCAGCTGGCCCTGCTCCGGGGGGTCTTCCTCGGCGCGGACGAGGTCGGGCTGGTCGCGGTGGTGGTGCTGGTCGCCTCGCTCTGGCGCGCGCAGCCGAGGGCCTTGACGCTGCCGCGGCGGGACGACTGGATCGCCTTCGGCCTCGCCGCTCTGGCCTTCGTGGGCATCGCCGGCCACCACCACCACGCGGACTTCCTGATCGGGGTGGCGTCGTACCTGGGCACCGGCGAGACCGAGTGCTTCTACATGCAGACCTTCTCGCTGTTCGAGCCGCTCAACCCCGGGCGCGAGAACCCGGCGATGGACGTGCTCTTCGGCATCGCGAGCTCGCCCGGCAACACGGCCTTCACGACCCCGCTGCTGTCCATCCTCGGCCCGGGCACCTTCCGCTTCGTGCACGCCGCCTTCGCGGCTCTGTTGGCGCTCTTCACCTGGTCGATCCTGCGCCGCTGGGGCCTGCGACCGGCCGTCGCGGGCGCCTGGACCCTCGCCGCCGTCTTCAACCCCGGCGTGCTCTTCATCGAGGTGCTCGACCGCAACTTCATCGCGCTCGTGCTCAGCCTCGCGCTCTTCCACGCGCTCTGTTTCCTGCCCCGCCGCCACCTGCTGCACGGGCTGCTCTTCGGCCTGTGTGCGGGCGCGGGCCTGCGCTTCCTCGGCCTGCTCTACGTCGTGCCGATGCTGCTGCTGAAGGCGCCGTGGCGGCCCACGCAGAAGTCCTGGCTGATTCTGGTCGGGGGCTTCTTCGCGGCCTTCGCCTTCAACCTGCCGCACCTGCCGCACCACGGGCTGCACTCCCTGGGCGAGACGTCCTCGGTCGTGGACCTGGCGGTCGAGGCGGCCCGATGGGGGCGACGTACGCCCTTTCTGCCCCTGAACGTGGGCCCCTACTACGTCGTCCAGGCGGTCGGTTCGCTGGGGCTGATGTGGATCGCGCTGGTCTTCGCCGGCGCCGCGAAGGGGCTCGAGGAGCGCCCGCGCCAGGTGGTGGCGGCGCTGCTCTTCCTCGTGCTGCCGCTGCTCGTGCTGAGCACGCAGCGGGACTGGCTCCAGGTGGACAAGACGCGGATCGGCGTCGCGGGCTACCTGCCGCTGCTGCTGCTGCCCGCGCTCGCGATGCAGGCCCGCCTGCGCGTTCTGCTGATCTCCCTCGGCCTCGCGCTGGTCGTCGGCGTCACCGCGGCGCGCCTGGCCGGGCCGGTCGATCCGACGGCCTACGCGCGCCACCCGGTCTTCCAGCGGGAGACGCCGGCCTGGGCGGAGCACGCGCGGGCCCACTTCGCGAAGCTGTCGGTGCTGCCGGACTTCGGGCGCCTGTTCCTGAAGTCCGAGCACGCCCGCAAGCGGGTCGAGGAGCAGGTGGTCGCCGACCGGCTCTTCCCGCGGACGGACACCCCGGTGCACCGCTGGCTCTTCGGCGACCGGCGGCTCGAGCTGCCGGAGGCGCGGTTGGGCGGGGACTTCGTGGACCTGTGCATCGACCTCGACAAGCTGGTCACGGACCCGGACGGGGCGCTGTGCGAGGGCGGCGCGCCGCTCGTCGACCTCTCGGATCCCGAGGGCCGCCTGGACGTGCACTTCAAGCAGGCGAGGGTGTCCTGGCAGGACGAGCTGGTCGGCGTCGCGGTGCTGCCAGGCTCGGAGATCGAGGCCCTGGGCGAGCTCTACATCGAGCTGAACGCCCTCACCTCCTTCGGCCAGGACGACCTCGGCTTCGAGCAGGTGGACGTCGTCAGCCACGCGGTGCCGGTGCGCCCGAGCGCGGCGCCGCCCAGCGCCCTGACCGCCTTGCCCTGGCCCGAGCAGGGGCCCACGGTCGTGGTGCGGGTGCCGGCCGATCTGCGCGTCCTGGTGCGGTGGTGGCTCGTGGACGGCGTGACCGGCCAGCCGCACCGCGTCGAGTCCTGGAGCCTGGAGGGAGGCCGCGCGGTCTTCCACCCGCTGGAACCCGAGTCCTACCTGTGACGCCCCGCTGGAGCCACGGCCTGCTGCTGCTGGCGGTGCTGGCGATGGCGACGGGCCTCTTCCAGTCGCCGATGGGCATCGCGTCGGGCGACGCCTTTCGCGACAACGACTGGCTCAACTGCCGCTCCTTCGACGTGCAGAGCCGCGCCGCGCTGCTGGAGCACGGCCAGTTCCCGCTGCGCAGCCACCTGATCGGCGGCGGCTTCCCCACCATCGCGCACCCCTCCGACGGCTCCTGGGCGCCGACCCTGCTCGCGGTGCTGCTGTTCGGGGACGTCATCGGGGTGAAGCTGAACCTGCTGCTCTTGCTGCTCATCGGCGGCTGGGGGGTCCTGAGGCTGGGGCGCTGGCTGGGCCTGACCGAGCGGGGCGCCACGGTCGCGGCCCTCGCCTTCGTGCTGTCGGGCTGGCTGCCCTCGATGCTGCTCGTCGGCTTCTACAACCAGGCGTTCTTCCTGCTGGCGCCTGCCATCGCGGCCTTGCTGCTGGAGTCCTCCGAGAAGCCCGCCCGCATCCTCTGGGCGGGGATGCTGCTGGCCTTCGTGCTCCAGCAGGGCGGGCACGCCTTCCCGGCGACCTGCTTCTTCCTGGGGCTGCTGAGCTGGTTCGCGGCGGCTGGGAAGCGGGGGCTGCTGTTGCCGGGGATCACCCTGCTCTGCGTGCTGGCGCCCCCGGCCTTCGCCCGCGAGCTGGTGGCGGTCTGGCCGCTGGTGCTCGGCTGGGGCGCGGCCCTCGTGTTGCTGGCCTTCCAGCGGCCCTTCCTGCGCTCCCTGGTGCCGCATGCGGGGAGGTTGGTGCTCGTGCTCGCGGTCGCCTGCAGCCTCGGCGCGGCGCGCATCGTGGGCCTGAGCTGGCTCGGGGAGCAGGGCGGCGCCTACGAGCACACGCTGGTCCGCACCGACGCGACCTGGTTCCCCGATTCCCAGGGCCCGTCGCTGGCCGAGGAGCGCTTCTACGAGGACGCCACCTCCTTCCTCGTGAGCCTCTGGGCGCGCGTGCCCAGCGAGGGCAGCTACGGCACGACCTGGGGGCGCATCGGGGACCCGCTCGGCTACGAGTACAGCTACCTGGGGCTGACGCCGGGGCTGATGTTGCTGCTCTTCGGGGGGCTGCTCCTGGCGTGGCGAGAACCCAGGCAGCGCCTCGTCGCCCTCGTGTTCCTGTGCTTCACGGGGATCTGCTTCGGCTGGAACCTGCCGGGCGTGGACCTGCACTTCCTGATGACCTGGGGCGTGCCGACGCTCGACGCCTTCAGCCAGCCGCTCAAGTACTGGAACGTCTTCATCCTCATCTCGGGCGTGCTGCTGATCGGGGTCGCGGTGGACCGCCTGCCCGATCGCCCTTGGGTGGCGGGCCTGATCGCCGCGCTCCTGCTCTGGCCGCTGGTCCAGAACCGGCAGGCCTTCGTGGACCAGTTCGCCGAGCGCGTGGAGGTGGG
Source organism: Deltaproteobacteria bacterium (assembly GCA_029261955.1). Classification (GTDB taxonomy): domain Bacteria; phylum Myxococcota_A; class UBA796; order UBA9615; family UBA9615; genus CALCXL01. The sequence continues at coordinate 6,597 of JAJDAI010001043.1, forward strand.
CGAAGCGGAGGACTTCCACCAGGTCGCGCTGATCGCCGAGCCCTTCTGGTTGGACTTCGACGAGGACGACATCCGCGCCATGGGCAGCGAGCTCTTCCTGCGGGACTACGAGCGGCCCGATGCGGCCACCGAGTACGTCAACAGCCACCGCGGCGTGGGCACCGTGGACCACTACGGCTCGATGGTGCTGCCCGAGCTCGCCGTGCCGAAGCGCTACGTGACGCTCGATGGCGAGGAGCTGGACAACCCGCGCTACCGCGGCGAGGCCTGGACGGAGCGGGGCCGGGTCGAGGCCGTCCGGGTGAGGCCCAACGACGTGCGGGTCGCCGTCGTGATGGACGCGCCGGGGCGGCTCGTGGTGAACCAGAGCTGGCTGCCGGGCTTCGTGGTGGATGCGGGCGAGCTCGTGGAGCAGGGGGGGCTGCTGGCGGTGGATCTGCCGGCGGGCGCGCAGACCGTGACCTTCCGCTTCCGGCCGCCGATGCTCCTGGCGGGCCTGGGCTTGAGCGGCTTGTCTTTGATCGGTTGGCTCGGTGCGATGGTGTGGCTGAGGAGGCGCGAGTGAGGCTGCTGCTGTTGATCCTGCTGGTGGGCTGCGGCAAGGCGGAGGCCCCGGTCGATGGCGGACCCGCGGTGGCGGGCGTCGGGGACGAGTTCGAAGAGGACCTCGGTCCGCGCGAGCCCCTGGACGACGCCCCGAAGACGGGCCCGGACGGCGCCTACCTCGATTCGCACTCCAGCGGCGAGCCGCGCACGCGCGGGGCCTTTGAGGGTGGGCTGAGGACGGGGATCTGGGAGCGGCTGGATCCCAATGGGACCGTGCTCGTGTCCGGCCGCTTCGAGGCGGGAAAGGCGACGGGCACCTGGCACTGGCGCTGGCCGGACGGCTCGAAGCAGCAGCAGGGGGACTACGTCGCTGGGCTCGCATCGGGCGCCTGGTTCGTGTGGCGCGCCGACGGCAGCCTCTTCGAGGAGATGACCCACGCGAAGGGCCACCCGGACGGGCCGTGGCGGATCTTCCACCCCGGCGGCCAGGTGGCCGAGGTGATGACCTGGCGGGCCGGTTTGCAGGAGGGCGAGCAGGTGGACTGGAGCCCCAGCGGCGCGCGGTGGGCCGAGGGCTCCTTCGTGCGGAGCAAGCCGGTCGGAACGTGGACCTGCTTCGACCGCGAGCTGCCGCGCACGATCCCAGCGCCGGCGAAGCGGATGACGCCGGCCGAGGCCTGCGGCTTTCCTCCCGTCGAAGACTGATGGGCTGATTGGGGTCAGACCCCAATCGTGCAAGATTGGGGTCAGTCCCCAATAAGCCCGCGAGTGAGGGCCCCGGCGTGCGCGGCGCCCCGGGGGTGCACCAGGTGCCCCGGTCCACGCCGTCGACGATCAGCTTCGCGCAGCCATCGCAGGTGACGCAGTTGGGCTCGCCGTCAGCGTCCAGCGGGCAGAGGTCCCCGGCGTCCCAACGCAAGACAGCGCGCATGTCGAGGCGCCACAGATCGAAGACCGTCTCGCCCTCGTCCGGCTCGGCGGAGCAGCTGCCCCAGCTCACGTCCCAGCTCGCGAGCGCGCGCTCCTCTTCGACGGAGCCCCGGCTCCACGCGCTGCGCACCGCGACGCCAGCGTCCGTCCAGCTGCGTGAGGTGTAGGTCTCGAAGTCGGCGTCCACGCCCCAGGGCAGGCGGAAGCGCAGCTCCGTCCCGTCCAGCCAGGCGTCGACCCGGGCCCAGGCGGTCTCGTCGAGGCCGTCGAGCTGCCAGATGACCTCCAGCTCGCCGTCCACCTGGAGGCGCGGGGTGCCCGCGCGGGTCCAGTCGAGGGCCCCGGCAAGCTGCGAGCGCTCGGCGATGAGCAGCTCCTGCCGCCGCTGCGCCTGGCCGACGGTCGCGATGCCCGCCACCCGCTCGTCCTCGTCCGGGCAGAGGCCCTCGAAGCGCGTGGCGAGCGCGTGCG
>JAJDAI010001044.1 GCA_029261955.1 Deltaproteobacteria bacterium
CCTGGAGGATCAGTGATGTCGCTGCTTCGCTCCTTCGCGCTGCTCAGCGCGCTGCTCTTCGCCGCCCCAGCCGCTGCGGCTGACCTGGTCTCCCGCCTCGTCGAGGCGGACGCCTCTTCGGACTACCTGGCCGGGCGCGACGTGCTCGTGCTCGACGCCTCGGTGTCGGACGGGGCGCTGCAGGAGCTGGTCGACCACCCCGACTGGCGGGTGCGCCAGCAGGCTGCGTCCGTCTTGGGCTGGCGCCAGCAGACCGCGCTCTTCACCCAGGTGATGCAGGCCGAGCCGGTGCTCGATCGAGCCCAGCGTCTGCGCTTCCCCACCGCGCCGCTGTCGCAGCCCGAGGCCTTCCCGGCCATCGTCGAGCGCTACCTGCACGCCGGCGAAGGCGTGGCCGTGCGCGCCGGGCTCTACCGCTCCCTCGTGGGCCTGGACGCTCGCTGGACCGAGGTCGCCCGCGGGCTCTTCGCTGAGGCCGAGCCCGAGATCCGCATCGAGATCCTGGTGTCCGTGCGCAAGGCGCAGGACCCCGCGGTGGTGCTCGACACGATCCGCCGCGGCCTGCTCGACCGCGACGCTGCGGTGCGTGCTGCCGCCGCCGTGTCCGCCGGCTGGCGCGCGGACGGGGCCGTTCTGGCGCCCGAGCTGCTCGCCAACCTGAAGGACGTGGACGAGGCGCCCCGCGCCATGGCCGCCCGCGCCCTGGGCTGGCTCGGCGTCGCCTCGGCGAAGTCGGTGCTGCCCGAGCTGCTCGGTGACTCCAGCGGCGAGGTTCGCCTGCACGCCCTGCGCTCCCTGCGCCGCATCGACGCCGCGCAGGCGAAGGCCCTGCCCCAGCTGCCCGCCCTGGCGGTCGACGCCGATCCCCGCGTCGCCAACGTCGCGAAGAAGCTCATCGAGCAGCGCTGAGCCCCGGAGCTGCTCGAACGACGGCCCTGCTTCGGCAGGGCCTTCGTGCTTGGGTCGACCCGGAATCGTGGCCAGGGCCTCCGCTAAGCTCCAGGCTGGGATCGAAAACCGCCTGGGGGTCTCATGCGCTGGATCGCACTGCTTCTTCTGCTTCCTGGCCTCGCCTTCGGTGATGACGTCGTCGTCACCTCGGTGAGCGACAGCTTCGATGGCACCTGCACCCAGGTGCCCGGCGGCTGCACGCTGCGCGACGCGCTGTTCGTGGCGGACGATGGCGACACCATCCGCTTCGAGTTGACTGTGCTGCCCGCCGCCGGGCCGGTCATCCAGCTCAACACCCCGCTGCCGGTCATCAACCAGGACGAGCTGACCATCGACGGCTACGACTGCCTGGGCTGCCCCGACGTGGCGGAGAACACGACCGACCCGGCCGAAGGCTTCGACCTGGTGGTCGGCGTGACGCTCGACGGCAGCAACATGTCGGTGCCCGAGCCGCTGCTGGAGATCGCGGCGGACGAGGTCACCCTGCGCGGCCTCAACCTCGCCAACGGCCCGGGCGTCGGCGTCTACGTCAACGGCGACGAGGCGGCCATCGAAGGCTGCCTCATCGGCACCGATCGCGACGGCCTGCTCGCGGCCCCCATGGCCAGCCACGGCATCCAGGTCATCGGCGGTGACGACGTGCAGATCGGGCCCTTCAACCTCATCTCCGGCAACGGCGGCGACGGCATCCACATCCAGAACACCTACCCCGACGAGGGCGTGATCGAGGGCAACCTCATCGGCACCGACATCACGGGCGGCTCCGCCCTCGGCAACGGCGGCGACGGCGTGCGGGCGGACGGCCCGACCTCCCCCAACCAGCTCCTCCAGGAGTGGGAGGTGGGCGACGGCACCGAAGCAGGCCGCAACGTCATCTCCGGCAACGGGGGCAGCGGCATCCACCACACGTCCCAGACCACCGAGTGGATCATCTCGGGCAACACCATCGGGCTGGACGGCGCACACGCCACGGCCTTGCCCAACGGCGCCCACGGCCTGCACTTCGAGGGCGTCGCCGGCGTGGACCTCGTGCCGCGGAACACCGACGTGCTCGGCAACGTGATCGCCGGCAACACGCTGGACGGCGTCTTCGGCCACGACGCGCGGGCCATCGACCTGCTGGCCAACTACGTCGGCACCAACGAGGCCGAAGAGCCCGGGCTGGGCAACGGCGACGACGGCGTGCACCTGCTGGCCGAGGACTACACCGACGTCTTCGACTGGACCTTCGGCGGCGCGGACCCCGTGCAGGGCAACCTCTTCGCCTTCAACGGCGGCGACGGCATCAAGCTCCAGCAGGGCAGCGGGCCGGCCTTGAACCGGGGCAACAACATCCTGGTCAACCGCTTCTTCGGGAACGGCGGGCTGGCGGTCGACCTGGAGGGCCCGACGAGCGGAGACGGGCCGACGGCGGGCAGCTGCGTCAACGACACCTCCCTGGGCAACCGGGGCGCGGCGCGGCCGGTCATCGACCTCGCGGTGATCGAGCTGGGGGACCTCGTCCTGACCGGCACCTCCTGCCCCTTCTCCATCGTCGGGGTCTGGGAAGCGGACGAGGACCCGAGCGGCTTCGGCGAGCCGGCGGAATACCTGGGCGAGGGCCAGGCGGACTTCCTGGGGGCGTGGGCCGTGACCCTGCCGCCGGGCGACGTGCTCGTCGGGGACTTCGTGACCGCGCTGGCCCTGGACATCGAGGGGGAGACGGGCGAGGCCGCGGCGAACGTCGAGGTGCAGTCTTGCGACGAAGACGGCGACGGCGAGCTCAACGCGCTCTGCGGGGGCGACGACTGCGACGACGCCAACCCGGACACCTGGTTCGGCGCGCCCGAGCTCTGTGACGGGGAAGACAACGACTGCGATGGCCTGCTGGACGCGGACGAGGCGGACGCCGACGGGGACGGCTTCGCGATCTGCGAGGGGGACTGCGACGACGCCGAGCCCAGCGCGTTCCCGGGCGGGATCGAGGTCTGCGACAACGGCATCGACGAGGACTGCGACGGCTCGGACCTGCTCTGTGGCGACGACGACGACGCGACGGCGGACGACGACGACGCGACGGCGGACGACGACGACATCACGGCGGACGACGACGATGCGACGGCGGACGACGACGACATCACGGCGGACGACGACGATGCGACGGCGGAGGACGACGACGCGACGTCGGACGACGACGACATCACGGCGGACGACGACGACGCGACGGCGGACGACGACGACGCGACGGCGGACGACGACGATTCGGCTGACGACGACGATTCGGCTGACGATGACGACAGCTCGGATGACGACGACTCGGCCTCAGCGGACGACGACGACAGCGCGGACGACGACGACAGCTCCGACGACGACGACCGCGCGGACGACGACGACTGCGCGGACGACGATGACAGCGCGGACGACGACGACAGCTCGGATGACGACGACAGCTCGGACGACGACGACAGCTCGGACGACGACGACAGCTCCGACGACGACGACAGCTCCGACGACGACGACTCGGCCGACGACGACGACCTGCCCGACGACGACGACGCCACCGACAGCCCCGAGGCGGTCCTGGTCAGCGGCGGCGGCTGTGCCGGCTGCGCGGCCAGCGTCTCCGGCTCTCCCGCCCCGCTCCTGCTGCTGCTCCTGGTGGCCCGTCGGCGACGAGCCTGAGCCCTACTCCACCGGCACCCGGAAGGGCAGGGCACGCGACGCCAGGGTGACCAGCCCGGCCTCGCTGCGCGCCTCGATGTAGTACTCGAGGGTCGCCCCGAAGTCCCCGGTCACCGGCACCACGGTCTCCCAGGCGCCCCGGCCCACAGCCGGCATCGGCACCGCGCGCCAGCCGGACCCTGCCCGGTAGAGGCAACGCAGCTCGCGCTCCACCCCGTCCGCGGCGGTCACCCGGACGGACAGGTCCTGCCAGGGGCGAGCGCTCGCGGCAGGCTCGTGGCCGAAGGGCGCCGGGACCTCCGGGCGGGGCGCCTCCGCGGGCGCCTCCACCACCGGGGGTGGCTCGGCCGCCCCGAAGAGCCGCAGGCCCATCCAGCCGATCGCCCCGACGAGCACGAGGCCGATCACGAGCAGCGCCCCGATCGTCTGGCGCTCGACGAGCCGCGCCGCGACGGA
>JAJDAI010001045.1 GCA_029261955.1 Deltaproteobacteria bacterium
AGCAGGATCACCCCCTTCTCGTCCGGGCAGTTCGCCATGGAGTAGGCCCGGCTGGTGGGCTCCTTGCAGCTCGAGGCCAGGCCCCTCAGCCCGCCGCGCGCCCAGTCCACGTCGAAGGGCGCTTCGATCTCGAAGTCCCGGTAGCGCAGGCTGTGCGGTGGCGCGGTGAGCTGCACGTAGCCTCCGGCGCGGAACAGCACCTCCTCGCCCTCGGGCAGCTCCAGCGCGAGCTCCTTGATGTAGGTCGCCACGTTCCGGTTCGAGCGCACGCGGCAGGTCCAGGCCTCACTGCCCAGGATCTCCGCCGGCAGCTCGAGCGCGAGGTCGTCCCGGACCTTGACCTGGCAGGCCAGCCGCACCCCGTCGTGCGCCTCCCGCCGGCTCAGGCAGGCCGCTTCGGTGGACAGCAGCTCCCCGCCGCCGTCGAGCACGAGCACCTTGCAGGTGCCGCAGGTCCCCTTGCCGCCGCAGGCCGAGGGCACGAAGACCCGTTCGGCGGACAGCGCCCCGAGCAGCGTGACCCCCAGATCCGTCCGGATCGCCAGGGTCGGGTCGTCGTTGATCGCGATGGTCGCGGTGCCGCTGGGCACGAGGCTGCGCCGGGCGATCATCAACACCACCACCAGGCTCAGGTCGATGACCGTGAAGAGGAGGATGCCGAGCCCGATCGTGGTGAGCATGCCGCCCCCTACAACCGGATGCCGGGGAAGCTCATGAAGCCGATCGCCATGAGCCCGGCGATGATGAAGGTGATGCCCAGCCCCCGAAGCCCGTCCGGGATGTCGCTGTAGCGCAGCCGCTCGCGGATGGCGGCCATGGCGACGATCGCCAGCGCCCAGCCGACGCCGGAACCCAGGCCGAAGACCGTGGCCTCGGTGAGGTTGTAGCCGCGCTCCGCCATGAAGAGCGAGGCGCCGAGGATCGCGCAGTTCACCGCGATGAGCGGCAGGAAGACGCCCAGCGCGGCGTAGAGCCGCGGCGCGTGGGTGTCGAGGACCATCTCCACCAGCTGCACCGTCGCGGCGATGGAGCCGATGTAGGTCAGGAAGGACAGGAAGGACAGGTCCACCGTGGCCATGCTCGGGTGGATCCAGGCGAGCGCCCCCTCCTGCAGCACGTAGTGCAGCATCAGGTAGTTCAGGGGGCAGGTGACGCCGAGGATGAAGGTCACCGCGATGCCCAGGCCCATGGCCGTCTCCACCCGCCGGGACACGGCCAGGAAGGAGCACATGCCCAGGAAGTAGGCGAGGGCCATGTTCTCGACGAAGACCGCCTTCGTGAACAAGCCGAGCAGATGTTCCACCTCAGACCTCCTCTTCTTCGACGAGGTGGGGCTTCCAGGTGCGCAGCACCCAGACGAGCAGACCGAGGATGAAGAAGGCGCCGGGCGCGAGCACCATCAGCCCGTTGGGCTGGTACCAGCCGCCCTCGGCCACGGGCGTGAGCACCTGGACGCCCATGAGCTGGCCGGCGCCGAGCAGCTCGCGCAGCGAGGCGACCAGGATGAGGACAAAGGCGAAGCCCAGCGAGTTGCCGATCCCGTCGAGCAGGGCCAGGCCGGGCGGGTGCTGCATCGCGTAGGCCTCGGCGCGCCCCATGATGATGCAGTTGGTGATGATGAGGCCGACGAAGACCGACAGCTGCCGGGACGTGCCGAAGGCGAAGGCGCGCAGCAGCTGGTCGATGACGATGACCAGCGACGCGATGATCGTCAGCTGGACCACGATGCGGATCGACGGCGGCACGTGGTTGCGGATCAGGCTGACCGCCACGTTCGAGGTGCAGAGCACGACCGCGACGGCCCCGCTCATCACCAGTGCGGTCTTCAGCCCGGTCGTCACGGCGAGCGCGCTGCACACGCCGAGCACCTGGAGCGCGACGGGGTTCTGCTCGAAGATCGGCTCCGTGACGGCCTTCAGCAACTCGCGGCGGCGGCTCATGGCGCGCCCTCCCGGACCGTCGCCAGGTAGGGGCCGTAGCCCGCGTCACCCAGCCAGAAGTCCATCATGTGGCTCACCCCGGTGCCCGTGAGCGTCGCGCCCGACAGCCCGTCGACGCGGTGGGGGTCGTCCGCCGCCGGCCCCGCCCGTCCCTTGATCACCGACAGGCTGACCGCCCCCTCGTCATCGAAGGCCCGCCGCCCACGCCACAGCGCGCGCCAGGTCGGCTCGTCGACCCGCGCCCCGAGTCCGGGCGTCTCGCCGTGTCGGTAGAAGGAGAGGCCGCGCACGGTCACGCCGTCGGGCTCGAGGGCCAGGTAGCCGTGCATCACCGACCACAGCCCCAGGCCGTGCACCGGCAGGATGAGCGCAGTCCGGCGATCGCCGTCGACCACGTCGTAGACGGTGGCCTCGGCCGGCACCTCCAGCACCCGCGCGGGGTGATCCGGGTCGCCGGGCCCCAGGGCGACGGTGCGGGGTCGGATGGAGCGGTCGTAGCGCGCCTGGAGCTCGGCCCGGCCCACCTCCTCGCCCTCGGCCAGCAGGTCGACGACGGAGAGCAGCTTCTCCTGACGGTCCAGGCGCTCGTTCTCCTCCTGCCGGTCGCGCAGCATCACGGCCGAGGTCGACACGAGCACGGAGCAGACCACGCAGACCGCGGCCGCGAAGCCGATCGTGTACCGGGTCGAGTAGCGCTCCGCGGTCATGCGGCGCCCTCCCCGCTGAACTGCCGCCGTGCCCGCCGGCGGATCGCGATCCGCACGACGTAGTGGTCGATCAGCGGCGCGAAGAGGTTCATGAAGAGGATCGCCAGCATCATCCCCTCCGGGTAGGCGGGGTTGACGCAGCGGATGAGCACGACGAGGCCGCCGATGGCGAGCCCGTGCAGCCACTGTCCGCTCGATGTGAAGGACGAGGTGACGGGGTCCGTGGCCATGAAGACCGCGCCGAAGGCCCAGCC
>JAJDAI010001046.1 GCA_029261955.1 Deltaproteobacteria bacterium
AACCTCGGCGGCCTCGGCGACCTGATGAAGCAGTTCAAGTGAGGGGGGAGGCGTGAAGCCCGTCGACCCGCTCGACGCGCTCGTCCACCACCTCAGCCGGCTGCCGGGCATCGGCAGCAAGACGGCCACGCGGCTCGCGCACCACATCGTCCGCACCGACGGCCTGGCCGGCGACCTGGCGGACTCGCTGACCGGCGTGCGCGAGGGCGTCGGCCGCTGCAGCACCTGCTTTCACCTCACGGCGAGCGACCCTTGCTCGATCTGCTCGGACCCCCGGCGGGACGAGTCGATCGTGTGCGTGGTCGAGCGCTCCCAGGACCTTCAGGCCATCGAGCGGGCCGGCTCGTACCGCGGTCAATTCCACGTGCTCGAGGGCGTCTTGGCTCCGCTCGACGGCGTCGGCCCCGACGACCTGCGGATCCGGGAGCTGATCGGCCGGCTCGAGGGCCTCCACGAGATCATCCTCGCCACGAACCCCACGACCCAGGGCGACGTCACGGCGCTCTACATCGCCAACCTGGTGAAGCCGCTGGGCGTGAAGGTCACGCGCATCGCGCGCGGGGTCAGCGTGGGCTCGGAGCTCGAGTACACCGACAGCTCCACGCTCTCCCGCGCCCTCGAGGAACGGCGGGAGGTCTGAGGGCATGGCGAAGGCGATCGACCACCAGATCGAGCTGCCGATCGGGGCGGGCAACCGCTACGACCTGCCCGACCGCTGCGTCATCACCGGGCGCCCCGGGGTCGAGTGGTACAAGCGCAAGTTCGTCTACGTGCCGCCCTGGGCCTACCTGACGATCCTCCTGAACATCATCATCCTCATCATCGTCGCGCTCGTGGTGCAGAAGAAGGCGACGCTGGAGCTGCCCATCCACCCCGACGCCTTTCGGACCTGGAAGCGCAAGACCTCGAAGGTCGCCGCCGGTGTGGTCGGGGGAGTGCTGCTGGTCCTCTAGGGCTTGGGGTGGATGATCGGGGAGCAGGTCGCGCTCGGCTCGGTGAGTCTCGGGCTCGGCATCGCGATGCTGATCGGCTGCCCCCTCGTGATCGGCCGCAACGCGGGACCGCGGGTGGTCAAGATCACCAAGGAGCGCGTGACGCTCTGGCTGCCCAGCGTCGAGGCCGCCGCTGCCATCAACGCGCGCTTCCCGCCCACCCTCGCCCCCGGGCTGCCCCCCCCGTGTGGCCGAAGCCCCGGCTCCGGAGCACGACCCCTTCAGCCCGGTCTAGACGTGCTCGACGGCGCGACCTGCCCGACCCACGACACCCCGGCCGTGGGCACCTGTGTGCACTGCGGCGACTTCCTCTGTGGCGCCTGCGCGCACCGGCCGCCCGGCATGTCGGTGGTCTTCTGCGCCGAGTGCCTCGAGCGGCGCGATGCCCACATGCGGGCGGAGAAGCTCGGTCCCCCGGGCGGCAACGGGTTGGCGACCGCCGCGCTCGTCTTCGGCGTGCTGAGCCTGATCCCCATGGGCGTGGCCTTCTGGCTCGGCGGCCTGATGACCGGATTCCGCGGGCTCAAGCGCGCCGAGGAGCTGGGCGGACTGGGCCGAACGCGCGCGTTGGTGGGGCTGTGGCTGGTGCTGGTGGGCTTTGTCGGGACGGTGTTGATCTTCGGCGTCGGCTACGTCGTCAACGGCTGAGGACTCTAGAGCCCGAGGGCGTTGCGGACGACGACGAGCCCGATGGCCCCGAGGAAGAGCGAGCCGAACGAGGCAACAATGCTCACCGCGAAGACCGCGACCGGCCTCGGTCCACCCGCCTTGTGCACTCCCAGGCAGAAGAGGAAGAGGGACCAGAGAGCCAGGGCCGTCTGCGCTGCGAAGCCGGGAACGAACAGCAACGGCGCGACCGAGTAGCCCCACACCCGATACAGGGTGCCGATCTGCGGTCGGGGGAGCCGAGCGAGGGTGAGCACGACCCAGATGCTGGGAACCGTGATGGCCATCTCGAGCGCCCAACCGCCGCGGGTCAGAACCGCGTAGTTCAGCAGGGCTCGCAGCCGCTCCTCGAGTGAGCCCTCCCAGGCCGCAGGTCCGGCGTAGCCCAGCGAGATCCCCGTCCCCACCTCCCAGGCGGCAGCGATCAGATCTGCAGGCTGAGCAACGAGAAAGGCGAACAGCACGACAGTCCAGACCGGACCGGTCGTCGGCAGCGCATCGAAGAAGGCGCGTGGCTCGCGCACGACGGCCACGACCGTCGGCCAGAACCCGCGCAAGCCCTGCGTCTCCCAGGGCGGCGGCGTGCGGGGGGTGTCGGTGGCGCTCACGCGCGCATCGTGTCAGAGCAGGGGCGGGTTTGCGACCGGGCCGGTCGGTGGGGGACGGCGGTTGCCCGGGTGGAGGCCTGGGGGCAGTCGTCTACGATGGCTGCTCGCTTTCGACCGAGGGGTTCCCATGTCTGCTTCGCTCCGCTTCGCCCTGCTGCTGTTCGCTGCCCTGCTGCTCGCCGCCTGCCCCGAGGGGGACGACGACGACGCCTCCGCCGACGACGACGACGTGACGGCGGATGACGACGACGCCACCCCCGATGACGACGACGCCACCCCCGATGACGACGACTTGGCAGACGACGACGATTCGGCCGCAACGGACGACGACGACGATTCGGCGGACGACGACGACGACGACGACTCCGCAGACGACGACGATTCGGCCGCAACGGACGACGACGACGATTCGGCAGACGACGACGACGACGACGACTCCGCAGACGACGACGACAGCACCCCCGATCCCGACGTCGACGGGGACGGCGTGCCCGCCTCGCTCGACTGCGACGACCAAAACGCCACCAGCTTCCCTGGCAACACCGAGGTCTGCGACGCCCAGGACAACGACTGCGACGCAGACGTCCCCGCGGACGAACACGACGA
>JAJDAI010001047.1 GCA_029261955.1 Deltaproteobacteria bacterium
CGCGGCGGCGGGGTCCCTCACAGAAGGCGTGTCGTCGGGGCGGACGGCCACGGTGTGAACCGACACGGCTCTTGGACGCGGCGTCCGGTCTGGAGGGCACAGTCCGCGTCCTCTGGAGCGACCCAGGGGTGCCCGCGCCCCCGGCGCAAGGAGCTCGTCGGGGGGCTAGAAGCCCTGGACCTGGACTCCGCCCGACCCGGTGCGCACCTGGATTGTGCGGGTGGCGGCGGAGCTGACCGTGATGCCGTCGACGTCGACGCCGCCTGAACCGGTGTCGATGTCCACGTCGTACTCCTCACTGGGCACTTCGATGTCGCACGAGCCGGAGCCCGTCTGCACCTCGACGCTCATCGGCGCTTCGGTCCAGGCGAGGTGCACGCCGCCCGACCCCGTGTCGGCGAGCGTGTCCGGGACCGTCAGTCCGGTGGCGCGCACGCCGCCGGACCCGGTGTCCATGCTCAGCGAGTTGCCGTGGAAGTTCTCGACGGCGATGCCGCCCGAGCCGGTGTCGAGGACCATCGTCGCGCCTTCGCAGCCACAGGCCGTCACGTGGATTCCACCGGAGCCGGTGTCGACGAGGATGTCGCTTTCGATGCCGGACACGTCCACGGAGCCGGAGCCGTTGTCGATGTCGACCGGGGTGTTGGCAGGCACGGTCACGGTGTAGTTCACGGCGCACTGGAGGCCGCCGTTGCAGTCGGTGCGCAGCAGCAAGGCCCCGTCGTCGTCGTGGTCTGCTGTGACGACCGTCTTCGCGCCCCAGATCTCGACGTCGATGTGTCCGAACTCGTCGTCGCCACTGAGGATGGTCACGCTGCCGGCGTCCCCCTCGATCTGCAGGGACGTGACAACAGATTCCGTGTCGAAGGACTCGGTGGCGTCGGGCTCGCCCGAGGCGCCGCAGGCTGTGAGGAGGCAGCAGGAGGTGAGGATGGCGAGCTTGTTCATGTTGGTCTCCAGCGTGGACTGTCCCGTCCACACCCCGGCAGTGCTTCAGCGCCTGCGGATGGATCACGTCAATCGTGAGTCGCCCAGATTGGTCTCAGCTTCGCCTCGCGCTCGGCTTCCACGTCGCTCGACGTCTCTGTGCCTCAACAGCGGCTGGCTGTTCTCAGCCTCCCGGTGGCCACAACGAAGGTCACGTGCCATCGAAGCTGGCGGGAGAATGCCGCCTGGTCCCTCGGACCCCTTCAGGGCATCACGGAGCGGAAGCGGAAGGGGCCGCGCAGCCTGACGCCCGCGGCGCGGCCACGTGCGCAACCGGCCTTGTGCGCTTCGAGGAAGCTCATAGGTTGGGGAAGGCTCGCCGCCCCCTCGACGGGCCGGAGTCAGCCGTGAGGACGCAAACCAGCCACTCCTCCCTCCTGTCGGCCGCCTTCGCCCCTGCATTCGTCCTGCTGGGCCTGGCCTGCGTTGAGCCGCCCGGTGACGACGACGACGTGACCGCGGACGATGACGACGTGACCGCGGACGACGACGACTCCGCCCCGGTCGACGCCGACGGCGACGGTTGGCCGGAGGGCCTCGACTGCGACGACGACAACGCCACCGTCCACCCGGGCGCCCCGGAGCTCTGCCTCGATGAGCTCGACAACGACTGCGACGGGCTATCGGCCGAGCTCCCCTGCACCCTGGACGACGGGGACACGGACTGGACGAAGACCCTGATCTGGGGGATGGAGGACCGGGCCCCCCGCCAGGCCGACGACACCCTCCAGCGCGACAGCCTCGGCCGACTCCACGCGGTCTACGGCTCGTCGACGCTGTACTACGGGCTTTGGGATGGCGTGACGTGGACCGAGGAGGTCCTGGCGGAGGGGGCTGGAGAGGGAGGGTCGCTGGCGTTGGATTCCGCCGATCGGCCTCACATCTCGTACCATCGGATCGCCGACGACAGCCTCCGCTACGCCCACCACGACGGGGTCTCCTGGCTCTTCGAGGTGGTCGCGACCGGCTCGGGGCGCGCGACGTCCATCGAGCTGGACGCGCTCGACCACCCCCACATCGCCCACAGCGCCACCGACCAGGCCGTGAGCTACTCGGTCTTCGACGGCGCGGGGTGGACCAGCGTCCTGCTGCCCTCCATCCCCGTCGCCGACCTGGGACTGGTGGCGGAGTTGTCCCTGGAACTCGCGTCGGACGGCACGGCCCACGTCGCCTTCGCGCCCTGGGTTGCGGGCCGGCAGCGGCGTCTGCTGCACGCCTGGGGTGGGCTGGCGGGATTCAATCTGGACGTGATCCGAGCGCACCAGACCTCGCCGCGGCCGGGGCTCAACGACCTGAGCCCGGCGGTCCTGCGCCTCGGCGAGGACGGTGTCCTGCGTGCGGCCTACGGCTACACGCACCTCCCGGTCCCGGCCGGGCCCTTCGATCCACCTGCCTTCGACGCGAGCGTGCTGGCGCTGGCGACCTGGGATGGCTCCTGGACCGAAGAGGTGGTCGAGTTCAACGAGGCGGAGACAGGCCGCGACAACCGCCGCCCGCTGGACCTGGAACTCGACGGCGCGCTGCCCGTACTCCTCGTGGAACGGACCCAGTACCTGCGCAAGACCTGGCTCGATGTCCACCGATTCGACGGAGCGACCTGGACAACGACCACGCTCGCTCCGGCGTGGCATGCGGACGCCACCCTCGCCCTGGGGGACGCTGCGGGCGAAGTCTGGGTGCTCAGCCGCGCCGGCCTGCAGCGGGACGGCGGCCCCGGTGCCCTCGTCGCCGCCCAGTTCCCGCCGGACGAGGACCTGTGCGCCGAACCGAAGGTCCGCCTCGACCCACTGACCGAAGCGCCGCGCATCGCGTTCGTGGCCTGCGATCCCGCTGGGGACGGCACCGGCCCCCTCCACCTCGCAACCGAGGCTGGCGGCCTCTGGAGCATCGAGCAGGTCACCGCCGACGTCGGCTCCTTCGCGTTTGAGGTCACCCCCGACGGCGCCAACCACCTGCTCGCGGACAACGGCCGCGCCCAGTACATCTCCAGCGACCTCGTGCACTGGACGGACGCCACAGGCCAGTGGGTCGTCGGCCCCGTCGGCCCGGGCCGCTGGAACTCCCGACCGGTGCTGGTGGCGGACAGCTTGGGCCTGTTGCACGCGACCTACAGCGAGGTCTGGCACCAGTACGCCAGCTGGGATGGGCTGACGTGGCTCGTCGACGAGCTTCCCTGGCCGACCGGCATGGGCTCCTCCCAGCACACCCCCGCCACGGCCCTCGCGATCGACAGCCTCGACCACCCGGGATTCGCCTACTACAAGGGCTCCTACTTCGACGGGAACCGGAGCATCTACTGCGGCCACCACGACGGCATCGACTGGACCATCGAGCGCGTCTCGCCGGATGACATCCAGGGCTGGGCCAACCTCGCGCTGGCCTTCGACGACAACGACGACCCTGCGCTCCTCTTCGTGGACGACGGCCCCGAGAGCCCGTTCGAATGGTACGGCGCCTCCGCCGAGTACAGCGCGTGGGATGGGGGGCTCTGGAATTCGGTGGACCTCGACCTCGTCGCCGAGCAGGAGCGGAGCTACCTGGTGTTCGGCGACGACGGCTGGCCCCGGCTCTTCGGCGCGGATCTCCAGGCGGGGCGGCCCGCGATGGCCATCTACGAGCAGGACGGGAGCGGCCTCTGGACCCGGGCGCACGGCCTGGAGTCGGGCTACGGCGCGGTGCGCGGCTCGATGGTGCTGGATGCTCAGGACCGGGTGCACGTGGCCGTCGACGCGCAGCTCGAGCGCTGGGAGATCCGCGCGCAGGAGACGAACATGTACAACGTCTGGCCCCGCGGAACACCGTCGGCGCTCGTGTACGCGGTGCGCGATTGAGCAGCGCGGCCCCGCTGGAGGGCTCCAGCCTGTGGGCGGCTCCGAGGGCCTTGACCAGCTCCCCCTGGCTTGGGTTGGCCTGGCGATTGTTCGGAGCCGTTCCGGCGGCTGGCGGGGGACGGGCCTTGGCTCCCCGTTCGGGCAAGGGCCTCTGCACTCCGGACACAGCCGAGCGGGAGGGGGGGGCGGCAAGTGTGGCCAGGTTGGGGTTCCACTCCTAGCTTCCCCGGACGCAGCCCCTCGCCTGTTCGGCAGCGGGGTCAGCGACCCGGGGACGAATGAGTCACTTCCAGCTCCTGATCTGCCTGTCGCTCCTCGCCCTCGTCGCCGCCTGCGAGCCTGGTGAGTCTGGCGAGTCTGGTGAGTCTGGTGAGTCTCAGCCTCCGGTCGACCTCGATGGTGATGGCTGTTCGCTCCCGACCGACTGCGACGATGAGGACCCCGACATCTTCGTCGGCGCACCCGAGCTCTGCGACGACGTAGACAGCGACTGCGATGGCTCCCTGGTCGACGGCTACCCCGACCTCGACGGGGACGAGCTGCCTGATTGCATCGACGAGGACGTCGACGGCGACGGCAGGCCAGACGGCACGGACTGCGATGACAGCGATCCGACGGTCTTCCCCGGTGCCCCGGAGTTCTGCGACGACGTCGACAGCAACTGCAATGGGGACCTCGTAGACGGCTACCCCGACCTCGACCAGGACGGACTGCCCAACTGCGTCGATGACGACGCCGACGGCGACGGCTTCCCAGCCGATGCGGACTGCGACGATCTCGACCCCCTCGTGCAGCCGGGGGCCGAGGAGATCTGCGACGGTGCCGACACGGACTGCGACGGGGAGCAGGACGCGGACGACGTGGACGAGGACTCCGACGGGGTCCCCATCTGCGGCGGAGACTGCGACGACGAGTCCTCCTTTGTTCATCCCGGCGCCTTCGAGAGTTGCGACGGAGTCGACACGGACTGCGACGGCGCCCTGCGACCCGACGAACTCGACGAGGATGGAGACGGTGTCAGCTTGTGCGCAGGAGACTGCGACGACACCGACCCGATCAGGTTCCCGGGCAACCTCCCGGAGGCCTGCGACGGGATCGACAACGACTGCGACGGCTTCGTCTCGTCCCTCGAAACCGACGACGACGGCGACGGCTTTGTGGAGTGTGGCGCCGAACCCGACTGCAGGGACTGGAACGCAGAGGTGTACCCGGGGGCCGCAGAGATCTGCGACCTGCGAGACAACGACTGCGACGGCCTCGTGGACGCCGCCGACGGGGACTTCGTGGGGCCGGACTTCGACGGCGATGGCGACCTCGCGGAGGCCTGCGGCGGCGGGGACTGCGACGACCTCGATCCCACGCTGCACCGCCTCGACCACGACGGCGACGGCCCGTCCTCATGCTTTGGGGACTGCGACGATCGCGACCCCTACGTGGGGCCGGGGCAAGGCGAAGCCTGCGACGGCGTGGACACCGACTGCGACGGCCTCATCGACACCGCTGATCCCGACTTCGACCCGGACTGGGACGGGGACGGGGTGGA
>JAJDAI010001048.1 GCA_029261955.1 Deltaproteobacteria bacterium
ACGGCTGGCGGCGGACCCGTCTGTGGCTCCGGAGGCCTTTGAACTCGACTTCGGATTCGAGCCACAGGAGCCTGTTGAGGTCAGACTCTCCCACGCGGTGGCTTTCCGCCTGCGCGGTCGAATCGACCGTGAGTCCTGGACTGCGGCGCTGCTCAACTCCCTGGTCTTTCTCCAGCAGACCTGGCCCGCGCGGCCGGTCTCGGGTCAGGAGGAGGGGCTCGAGGCGGCCTGGACCGGCTTCGAAGGCTGGGGCGAGGTGGTGCTGGTCGCGGCCGCGAGGACACGCCTCACCGGGGACCTCGCCCCCCCATCCTACGGACCGGCGCCCGCCGGGCCCTGGACCGAGATCCTCGATCGCGCCGGACAGCCGGCAGAGGCCGCCGAACCGATGGGCGGTCTGCTCCGAGCCGCTTGCGTGTTGGCCATCGAGCGCCCGAAGTGGCGGGAGCTCCGGGCGGTGCTGCTCGCCCGGGCCGCGCTGGCCTCACCCTCCCTCGCCGTCGAGCCCCTGGCCTCCTTCCTCTCCGAGACATGGACCCGCTCGGCCTTGAGCGGTCCCCGGGCGGAGAAGGAGCCGCTCGAGGAAGGCCTGCTCCCCCGCGCGGCCCGCCTCGACGCCCGCCCCTCCTTCGGGCTGGTTCTGCAGCTGGCCGAGGCCGCCGGCAGCCTCGATGCGGCCTTCCCGGTGGCGTCCGTCCCCTGGGGCACGGCGGTCCTCGGAGCGAGCGCGCCCGCTTGGAGCCCGTCCCGTCGTCACTGGACCCGGTTCAGCACCCCAAACACCGGTTGATTGCGCCCCGCAATCCATGCCGGGTACGGCCTTCTGAGCAGGCTTTCGTGTATGGTTGCGCCCTCCAACTATTGCGTAAGGCAAGAAAATGGGCGCGCCCCCCGTGCTGCTGAAAAACCAGCTCAACCTGTTCGGGCAGAAGAAGGCGGCCGTCGAGGCAGCAGCCTCGGCCGAGGCGCCCGTTCCGGCGCCCAAGGTCAAGGCGCCCGCGCCGCCGAGCCCCGAGCCCGTCGCCGCCGAGCCGGTCGCCGCCGAGCCCGTCGCCGCCGAGCCGCCGGACCTCGTCGGGGACGACCTGACCTCGCTTCCGCCCCTGCCGGGCGCGCCGCGCAAGGTGGAGCCCTACCTCTTCCCGCCTCAGGGCGACGTTCGCCGCATCGACATGCACTTCTCGCGGCGCATGTCGGACCTGGTGCGGCGGCTCCAGCTGCTCGAGCGCCAGGCGAAGCAGGAGCTGAACCTCACCCTGCCGCAGGCCCACGCCATCCACGCCCTGGACGACGCGGGCTCGCTCCGCATGCAGGAGCTGGCCGCGACGCTGGGCCTGGCCCAGTCGACGGTGACGCGCCTGGTGGCGCCGCTGAAGCGGATGGGCTTGCTCGATCGCCGGCCGGACCGCAACGACGGACGGGCGACCCGCGCCTACCTCACGGACGCGGGCAAGGCAGCGGTGGACGGCCTGGAGTCGGCTGACCGCGAGCTCTACAAGGCCTTGCTCGACCGCATCCCAGCCATTCGCAGGGCGGAGGTCGTTGCGGCGATCGAGCTGCTGCACGAGGTCGTCCTGGCGACCATCCAGTCGGAGTAGCGCGTGGCCGGTGGATTCGGGAAGTTCATGAAGGACCAGCCGGTGCTCGCCGGCTGCCTCGGCGCGCTCGCGCTGCTGATGCTCGTCTCCTGCGGCTTCGGGGCTCTGCTCTTCGTCGGCGGCAAGGCGGCCTTCGACAAGGCGGCAGACACGGTCGGCCTGGACGGGATCATGGCCACGGCCTCGGACGCCAGCGCCGCGGGCTTCGCCCTGAGCGTCAACGTGGACGGGCAGGACGGCACCGTCTTCTCGATGATCCCCATGGACGCGCGCGTGGTCAGCTGCGACGAGCTCCAGGCGGTCCTGCTGCCGCACCTGACCGGCACGCTCGAGACGGTCAAGATCGAGTCGCAGTCTGTCGTGCTCAACGACGATGGCTCCTACACGACGGTGCCGCTGAACTGCGAGTTCGGCGACTTCCCGGGCAAGCCCGCGACTCCCTGAGCGCGCCGCCGACGGGACCGTGATCCGCCGGCAGCCGCGGACCCTCACGGGCGCTTCGAGCCAACAGGAGCCGCGCGATCTCGTCACAGGGCGATTCTGGCGTCGCGGCGGGGGCCCCGGTGGTGTCCTGACCCCCCTCACTGTCCTGACCCCCCTCAATGTCCTGACCCCCCTCAATGTCCTGACCCCCCCGGGTGTCCTGACCCCCTTTTGGGGTGTCCTGACCCCCCCGTGGGGCCGGTCCGGTCCGGCAGGTTGGGACTGCTACACTCGCGCGCGCCGCGCCCTGTGGTGTTCGATCCGGACTGGAGCCTCTGTGAACCGCTTCGCACTCATCTGCCTCGCTGCATGCCTGCTGGTCACTTCGTCCGCCTTCGCCCAGAAGGCGAAGAAGGCGAAGGAGATGCTGCTCGCGCCGCTGGCCGCGGAGTTCGCGCCGGCCGAGGGCGAGGAGCTGAGCAAGGACTCGCAGAAGGCGCTGAACGTCTCCGAGCGCTGCCTGAAGCAGGACCGCAGCTGGCTGCGGGCCCAGGAGAACCAGGTCCCGGTGAACCAGCTCTACGAGTCGCTCAGCTCGGCCGTCGTGTGCTGGCAGGGCGCCGAGAAGAAGTCCGCGAAGGCCGGCGAGGTCGCTGCCCCCCTAGCCTGGTGGACCGCAGCGCGGGCCCGCTACATCGAGTCCTACCGCACCTACCTCTGGGCCATCGACGCGAAGCTGGCCGGCGACCGCGCCTTCGTCTGCCGTCGGCTGGACAGCGCGCTCAAGGAATCCAACCTGGCGATCGACGCCAGCGAGGGGCTCTCGGACAAGTACACGGGTGTCGCGGCCCAGGCGCTCGCGGCCCAGCTCACGGCCGACGTGGGGGGCTTGAGCTCCGCCATCGCGGACGAGCACAAGAACCAGGGCTGCGGGAAGTAGCACCGTGAGTCGTCCGGGACTCACGCTCGTCCTGGGAGCGGTCCTCCTGATGGGCTGCCCCCGTCGCGTGCCGCCGCCCGACGACACGCCGCCCGAAGAGGACCCCGGTCCCCAGCTCACGCTCATCTCGTCCTGGGACGAGCTCACGTCGACGCTGTACCGCGAGGTGACGGCCGAGCTGGTGTCGGTCGAGGCGCTCCAGGCGGAGCACGACACCGACCGCTGGACCCGCACGCAGCGCCGCTGGGGCGAACTGGAGGTCCTGGAGTTCCTGGACACCGACCGGCCCACCCGGGCCAAGGGGGCGGTGGCGGCCTGGTTCCTGCGCGTCGTCGAGGGCGTGACTCACGTCGAGGCGGTCCTGCTTCGCGACTTCGTCGATGCGCCCGCGGCGGCCGATTCGACCGAGCTGCTGCTCGGCCTGGGGGAGGCGCTGGCGCCGCCTTGGGAGATCTGCGAGCCGTCGGAAGGCCCCTACGAGGACCTGCTCGTCGCGTGGGACGGCGAGCGCGGTCTGAAGTTGGGGCTGATGGAATCGAAGGAACCGGCCGGTTGGACCGTCGATCACATCGAGTTCGCGTCCGAAGGCGTCCTGGGTGCAGGCTGGTGGAGCAAGAAGGGCTACGGCACCTGCGCACCGGTCGGAAGCATCAACGCCAACGGCCGCTACAAGCCCGCCAAAGAGAGCGGGGAGGCCGCGCCCGCAGAGGTGCCCGCGGCGGAGGGTTGAGCATGCGAGTGGTCCTGTCCCTGGTTCTCCTGCTGGCCCTGAGCCTGCCCAGCGCCGCGCTGGCGGCTGACTTCGACCACGGCTACGCGCAGTGGGACTCGGTCCTGCGCCAGAACGTCGACTCGAAGGGGCGGGTCGACTACGCCGCGCTGAAGACCGACGCGGGGCTGGCTGGCTTCGTCACCTCGCTGGCCGAGGTCGCGCCC